>NZ_RZOS01001519.1:0-412 GCF_004022605.1 Mesorhizobium sp. M4B.F.Ca.ET.089.01.1.1 | reverse complement strand
CTCCAGGGTCGCTGGACAATATTTGATCATCGACATCCTCGCCAACATGATCGCTAAAGATGGCAGCAAGTTCCAGGCGGCTATGCAGCGAACCGCAGAAGCCACCATAGATAAAAGCTTTTAGCCGAAACGTTCGCGCAGGTAGTCGTTCAGGAAGCGACCGTCCGGGTCGAAGCGAGCCCTTTGAGAAATAAAATCCCCGTATCTTGGGTACAAGGCTTCGATCTCGGACCGGCCCAGGCTGTGAAGTTTGCCCCAGTGCGGACGACCTTTTACCCAGGAAAAGATTGTCTCGCAATCGCGGATGAAATCCCAGTAGTCCTCTCCTGCTGCGCCGGACACCGATATCATTGCGGTCTTCCGCTCAAAGTATGGACTCAACCAAATATCGTCAGCCGCCACGGTTCTATAC
>NZ_RZOS01001518.1:0-412 GCF_004022605.1 Mesorhizobium sp. M4B.F.Ca.ET.089.01.1.1 | reverse complement strand
GCTGCCGCGCCAAGCGACGATAATCCGTTTCACAAAGATCGAGCGTTCGCGTGTCGCCGTTCGCGGTCGTGATACGCGCCCGCACAGTTGCGGGGCGGGTCTTACAGATGTCGCAAAGCTTTGCCATATGAGCCTCCTAACGGTCGAGCTTCCCGTCCATCATGCGTGGCGGGTGGGACCGTGGACGCTCTGGCCAATGAACCGTCGGCCGGTGGAACGCAAAGGGTCGCAGTGAGCTCAACGCCGGGGTGGACAGTTGGTCGGGATTCTGGCGCTTAGTTAGGCAAACGCACGCGAGCAAGGTTGGTTGCGCGGTGCCTGAATATTCGCTTCCTGCATCTCGTGCGCACTGTGCGCCTTCGGTCCGCAAACTCCGCTTCAGGTCAAACTCGAACGGCTGGCTGGCCAACAT
>NZ_RZOS01001517.1:0-412 GCF_004022605.1 Mesorhizobium sp. M4B.F.Ca.ET.089.01.1.1 | reverse complement strand
GTTGACGTACCCACCCATCGCCTACCCAAAGCGACTCCGGACAATGAATGAGTCCAAGGACGATTAGCAGGGTCGCGTCGCCAGAGGTTGTGTAGCTCGGCGGCAGCGAAGCCGCTCGCGAGCGCGCCCCCCCAATAGCGCCGTAGCGAGCGAGCGGCTTCGCGGCGGTCATCAATATTCGCCGTTCAACCTCGGGCTGCGGACACCAACCTGATTCAAGAAACTATTTGATGACCGATGACACAGCGAAAGCCGCGCTCTCTTGGAGAAGACTGCGGATTCCGATCTCTTGCGCGAGATGATTGGCCCGAGCCGCCGGATCAAGAGGGCGGGGCCGTGGGCGCCCTTGACGGAAGGCCCGTTCGTAGGCCAGGCGGAAGCAACCGGGAGACGCGCTGGCGAAGGGCCGCAT
>NZ_RZOS01001516.1:0-412 GCF_004022605.1 Mesorhizobium sp. M4B.F.Ca.ET.089.01.1.1 | reverse complement strand
GGATAGGGGATAGGGGATAGGGGAGCTAGTCGGCTGAGAGTTTGCGGATCAGAAGGCGAAGAAGCTTCCCGACACTTTCGGTCCCCTCCAACAATGAAACCGTCGTCGGTTTCGACGCGATACCGGTACGCTCGGCAATCAAGATCTGTGTCTCCAATTCCTTTAGTGACCCTTGGGCGATGCGGAGAAATTGCTGATAGGAACCGCGGATCTCTCTGCCGTAACCCTCAGCTATATTCGCCGGTATCGAGCTGGCTGCACGGCGCACCTGGCTGGTCAAACCATAAAGTTCCTCCTTCGGCCAGGATTTCGTTGCGCCATACACTGCCACGGCGAGATCCATCGCTTGCTGCCAGACAATCAGGTCCTTGTAGGAACCTGTTTCTCATTCATTCGCCCTACTCCCCTACTC
>NZ_RZOS01001515.1:0-413 GCF_004022605.1 Mesorhizobium sp. M4B.F.Ca.ET.089.01.1.1 | reverse complement strand
GTGCTTCCTCGCTGAAGGAGACCTATGAGGACTGGGATCTCTCCTGCCAGGCCACGCCGACGCTGGTATGCGCGGCTACCTATCAGCAGTCGCAGCAGAACGGACGGCGCCTGCTTGCGGTCGAATTGGGCAAGGGGCAGGAGGACGGCATTGCGGGCAATCTCGTCCTGCCCTTCGGCCTGCAACTCGCCGTCGGCGCGACGCTTCAGGTCGACGATGGGCAAGCGGGCAAGCCGCTGCCCTTCTCGACCTGCCTGCCCGCCGGCTGCTTCGTGCCCCTCAGCTTCGACGCGAAAGCAGCCGCGTCGCTGCGCACGGGCACAACGCTCAAGGTCACGGTTAAGAGTCTCGACCAGAAGGATGTGCCCTTGTCGGTTTCATTGAAGGGTTTGACGGCGGCGCTGGACAGGTTG
>NZ_RZOS01001514.1:0-413 GCF_004022605.1 Mesorhizobium sp. M4B.F.Ca.ET.089.01.1.1 | reverse complement strand
TCGTTGATGCGTTTGAAGTTCATCGAGCCTTTGATGCCGACGCTGGTAGACAAGCCACCCGAGGGCGACGGCTGGATTCATGAAGTGAAATTCGACGGCTACCGGTCGCAAATCATCATCGATGATGCCGAAGTGCGCATCTTCACCCGACGCGGCCTTGATTGGACAGCCAAATATCGGGACTTGGTCGAAACCGCGAGAGGGTTGAACGTCCGGAGCGCGATCATAGATGGAGAAATCATCGTGCTGAACGACGCAGGCGTCTCCGATTTCGGAGAACTGCGCAAAGCCATCACCGGGCGCCAGCACGACCTCTATTTCGTCGCCTTCGATCTCTTGCATGTCAACGGCCACGACCTGCGGGACATGCCACTGATAGACCGACGTGAAGTGCTGCAGGCTATGATCCCCAC
>NZ_RZOS01001513.1:0-413 GCF_004022605.1 Mesorhizobium sp. M4B.F.Ca.ET.089.01.1.1 | reverse complement strand
AACTCTAGCAGCCGTGGATTTGCCGATCCCCGCCTTCCCACGGAATGCGTTCTGGCACTGATCTGACATCTGTTTTCCTTCTTTCCTCGAGGGACGCGAGGTGTCCCACGGCATGAAGATCGGTCGGCAGCCCTGCCGCCTCGCGACAATTGAGCTTCAAAGGTCGTGCCAACTGCGCAAAAGGGCCACAGCAAAAAGATGTTTTGCCTAATGATCAAAGCTTTAAGTGAGAGTGCAGCTGATAGCCACGCAGCACTCCACCGTGACTGGTATGCGACAGACCCGACAATCACTGATGGATTTGCCGACCGAACCCATATGGATTCACGAACGGCGCGATCTGTGTACCGACGCGCGTCGATCTCGCCCAGCGGTTTAGCACCTAGCCGGTCAAATACCACAAACCTGCTGGT
>NZ_RZOS01001512.1:0-413 GCF_004022605.1 Mesorhizobium sp. M4B.F.Ca.ET.089.01.1.1 | reverse complement strand
TTCTACATCTAAACGCGGCAATGTAGCAATATAGACGCATATGTACGTGGCCATACTGCAAAATTATTGGACATGGCTGGAATCGATCCGGGAAATCCGGAGAGCTTTCAAGCTCTGATAAACGAACCAATCCACAATAAGAACGCGATGCCACCCGCTCTAATCCCCACGAGCGCCAGATTTACAGCACCATTGATATCTTGCTATTTCTATCCATCACGAAAGTATTCTGTGCGATCATGCCGTCATGGTGAGCACATTGTTCCGCGATAGCATGGGCGAATGACTTCCCGTTTTCAATGTCGGCTACCCATTTACTGGGCTGGTTCCCTACGAAAGCTAACCGACCGAGCAGATATTATCGCCATCCATGCCGCTACAAATAGTGAAACAGCAACGGCCCAAGCCGTGAA
>NZ_RZOS01001511.1:0-414 GCF_004022605.1 Mesorhizobium sp. M4B.F.Ca.ET.089.01.1.1 | reverse complement strand
CCCTGGATCGGGACATGGTCCCAGCCGCGCCAGGAGAGCGGCGATCGCCGCGTCCTGCCGAGCTTGCGCGGCGGCTCCTTGCGGATCAGACGGCCCTGGCTGTTGCGGGTCTCCCATTATGCCGAGAGCGTAATTATGCCGAGTAGGTTCGGCTCTGGCAGCGTTTTCCTACGCTTAGAGCGCTGCACTATCGGCATAATATTATCCTCCCACAACCAATGGAGGATATGTATGTCAAAAGTATCGTTGTTCGATTATGAGCCGCACGCTGCCGCAACCTCGCTGTCGCTTGACGAACTCGTTGCGGAGTTCGTGGCGCCTTACGCCATGAGTTCCAATCACCTTCACAGCATCGCCGCACGACATCTGCTTTGCTGGCTTGATCTCCACAAGATAGCCTTGGCTGACGTTAAC
>NZ_RZOS01001510.1:0-414 GCF_004022605.1 Mesorhizobium sp. M4B.F.Ca.ET.089.01.1.1 | reverse complement strand
CACTAGATCTATCTTGCGATAAAATCATGCCATTAATAATTTCATATATTATCACCAATGGGTGCATAGTTAGATGATCGGAAGGAAAATCTTCTCTGTATATAGATTTCATACAAGTCGCGTACACCCCCAGAAGCTCGTATAAATCATCATCTTCAATAGAAGATCTAGGGAGACCTTTGCGAGTCCTGGCGGCACTATAACTATAAAGCTCTATCAGACCATTAATCGCGCTGGAGAGATATCTTCGATCGAGCGCCATTTCATTTCTGGAGGCTAGAGTATCCAGATGGCTCATTAAGGGCCTAAATAGCTCAGTGCCTTGATCGGGGGTATTCATTGCTTCCACCCATCCCACGGCTTTGGTCCCAATCCCAAACCTTGAAGCCAGCCCTCTGGGTAGTCAAAACCGCC
>NZ_RZOS01000150.1:0-12262 GCF_004022605.1 Mesorhizobium sp. M4B.F.Ca.ET.089.01.1.1 | reverse complement strand
TTTGTCGGTACGACGAGCATCGCCATGACGAACAGCCATGCCGCCGTCGCGCCGAGCCCGGCCAACAGAACGCGACGATCGCCCCAGCGATCGGTGAGCACGCCCCAGGGCAGTTCGCTGAGCGCGACGCCGAGGCCAAGAAGGCCGAGCGCGAGGCCGAGCGAGGCATTGTCGAGCTGATAACCCTGGCGCATCACCACCGCGGTGGCCGGCACGCCGGAGAAGGTCGCGGAGAACCCGGCATTGGCGGCGACGCCGATGCCCAGCACCTTCCAGCGATGGTTGGGTCCGAAGGTTCGGCTGGCAGTGCCGGAATCGGCTTTGGCAGGTGGCCTGCAATCGGTGCGTGTGACGATGACGGACATGGTTCCATTCCCGTGGCGGCCGGCTGATCGGCTTGACGAGCGTGATGTAGCGCCGTAGCTTCGTCCATAAAATCAGGAAGTTCTTGACAAATGATCCTGAAAATAAGGACGATACTATGCGACGCGTCACGTTCGACCTCGACGTTCTCAGGACATTCGTCACCGGGATGGAGCTGGGCAGCTTCGCCAAGGCCGCCGAGAGGCTCGGCCGTTCGACCTCGGCCGTCAGCGCACAGCTGAAAAAGCTGGAAGAACAGGCGGCGACGCCGATCTTCCGCAAGTCCGGGCGCGGGCTGGCGCTGACCGAGGCCGGCGAGACCATGCTCGGCTATGCACGCCGGCTGCTCGAACTCAACGACGAGGCGGCCGCCGCCATTCACGACGTCGAGCTGGAAGGCTGGGTGCGGCTCGGCCTGCAGGAGGATTTCGGCGAGGCGGTGCTGCCGGAGGTGCTCGGCCGCTTCGCGCGCGGCCATCCCAAGGTCAGAATCGAGGCGCGGATCGCGCGCAGCCACGAGCTTGCCTCGCGGATCACCCAGGGCAGCCTCGACATTGCCCTCGCCTGGCACAATGGCGCGAGCCTGCCCTACAGCCTGCACGTCGCCGACGTGCAGATGCGTTGGATCGGGCCGGCAAAGCCGATCGAGCTTGGCTCGCGCGGCGGCGACGCGCTGCCGCTGGTGGCGCTGGAGGCGCCCTGCCTGCTGCGCACGGTGGCGACCGAAACCCTCGACCGCGCCGGCCTGTCATGGCGGATGGCCTTCTCCAGTCCCAGTCTCGGCGGCATCTGGGCGGCGGTCGGCGCCGGTCTCGGGCTGACGATCCGCACCGATATCGGCCTGCCCGCCAATGTCAGGGCGATGGCGTCCGGGACGCTCGGGCTCCCTGCCCTGCCGAAGATGGCGCTGGTGCTGCACCAAAAGGACGCTGAGCTCGACCCGGTCGCGGCGCGGCTGGCGGAGATATTGCTGCAGGCGGCAGTGGAGGCGCTGCCGGAGGCAGTGCGAACTGGCGAAGGGTTGCGAGAGGTCGCTTAGGTGTGCCGCGCCGTTCGTCATCCACGGGCGTAGCGACGCGAAGCGGAGTGTAGACCCCAGGATCCATGCCATTACTTCTACCGAGGAGTGCAACGGAGCAGAACTCTGCACCGTAGCGGCGCGTCTAAATCACGGCATGGATCCTCGGGTCTGCGCCGCGTCGCTTCGCTCCTTGCTCCGCCCGTGGATGACGACCGGAGGGACGCGCTGCCGACTCCAAAGCCTCAGCGCTTCTTCGCCCTGCCAGCAAACGGATTGTCCGAGGTGCGCAGCGCCATGCGGATCGGCACGCCGGGCATGTCGAAGGCTTCGCGCAGGCTGTTCGAGAGGTAGCGGACGTAGGACTGCGGCATCGCGTCCGGCCGCGAGCAGGAGACGACGAAGCCCGGCGGGCGGGTCTTGGCCTGCGTGACATATTTGATCTTCAGCCGACGGCCGGCGACGGCGGGCGGCGGGTGATGCGCAAGGATGCCTTCCAGCCAGCGGTTGAGCTTGCCGGTCGAGACGCGGCTGTTCCAGACCTTGTGCGTCTTGATGACGCTATCCATCAATTTGTCGAGGCCGCGCCGGGTCTCGGCCGACACCGTCACCGCCTGGATGCCGCGCACCTGCGGCAAGAGCCGCTCGGTCTTCTCGCGCAGTTCCGCCAGCAGTTCCTGCGGATTGTCGATCAGGTCCCACTTGTTGAAGGCGATGACCGGCGCGCGACCCTCGCGGATGATCAGGTCGGCGATCTGCAGGTCCTGCTTCTCGAACGGGATGGTGGCATCGAGCACGATGATGACGATCTCGGCGAAGCGGATGGCGCGCAGGCCGTCCTGCACCGACATCACTTCCAGCTTTTCGTGAATCCTGGCCTTGCGCCGCATGCCGGCGGTGTCGAACAGTTTTATCCGGCGGCCGCGCCAGTCCCAGTCGACCGAGATCGAATCGCGGGTGATGCCGGCTTCCGGCCCGGTCAGCAGGCGCTCTTCGCCGATCAGCGCGTTGATCAGCGTCGACTTGCCGGCGTTGGGGCGGCCGACGACGGCGATGCGCATCGGCTTGGTGTCGTCATAAACGGGCTCGGCATCGGGGTCGGTGATGTCCTCGCCGATCAGCACCTCGCTGGCGGCGATCTCCGCATCGTCCTGCTCGTCCTCGCCGAAGGCGCGTTCCTCGCCGAGCGCGGCGATCACCGCGTCGCGCAGGTCGGGCATACCCTGGCCATGCTCGGCCGAGACCGGGATCGGCTCGCCGAGGCCAAGCTCCCAGGCCTCCAGCATGCCGCCTTGCGCGCCGCGAGCCTCCGCCTTGTTGGCGACCAGCACCACCGGCTTGCCGGACTTGCGCACGACCTCGGCGAAGGTGCGGTCGTCGGGCAGCAGGCCGGACTTGGCGTCGATGGTGAAGAAGATCAGGTCGGCCTCGCGGATGGCGATCTCGGTCTGCTGGCGCATGCGGCCGGGCAGCGTCGAGGCGGCCGCGTCCTCGAAGCCGGCGGTGTCGATGACGTCGAAGAAAAGATCGTAGAGCTTGGCGGCGTGGACGCGGCGATCGCGGGTGACGCCCGGCGTGTCGTCGACGAGCGCCAGCTTCTTTCCGACCAGCCGATTGAAAAGAGTCGATTTGCCGACGTTAGGCCGGCCGATGATGGCGACTTTGAAGCCCATCCGGGGTCACGAGGCGTTGCCCGACCCGCGGATCAGCTCGGACATCAAGGTCGCCCGCTGGCGCGCATTGCGCGGGGCGCCGTCATCCGAAGCGATCTGGTCGAACAGTTTGAGCGCGTCCGCGGTCTTGCCTTCCTTCCAGGCGGCAAGGCCGAGTGCCTCGCGCGCGGTGTGGCGCAGCGTGTTGGTGTCGGCGGTGAGCGCCTCGACGCGGCTGGACACGTCTGCGAAAGAGCCGCTGTCGACGAGCAGCAGCGCTGCCCTCAGACGCGCCATGTCGCGAATACCCTGCGGGATGGCGTTGTCGGCCGCGACGTCGTCGAAATCCTTGACGGCGGCGGCGACGTCACCCTTGTCGGCCTTGACCGTCGCGGCGCGCATGCGGGCGAGCAGCGGATAGGCGCCGTAGCCGTCCTTCTGGAGCTGATCGAGGGCGGTGAGCGCCTCGTCGCTCTTGCCGTCATTGGCAAGCTTCAGCGCCTGCGAGAAAGCGTCGCCCGAGCGGTTGGCGCGGCTCTCGTCCCAATAGCGGTAGCCGACGACGGCGGCGGTGCCGAGCACGATCAGGATGGCAAGGCCAAGCAGCGCCGGACCAAAACGGTCCCACAGCGCCTGCGCCTGTTCGCGACGAATCTCTTCGTTGACTTCGCGGATAAAACTGTCGTCGGACATCAATCAAAACCATTGCTGCCCCGCACGGGGCGCTTCTTGAGCCCGCGTTTTAGCGAAATTTTGTCGGCATGGAAGGGGGCCGCCCGGAAAATCGGCGGATAGAGGATCGGACCCCGCAAGGAGCGCCCCGCCCGCCGACCGCACCCACGCCACATTTCGCCGCTAGCCGGTCGCCGACCGTCCCAATGCCCAGACCCTTGCCGATGCCCCGTCCATTCCTCGTTGCTGCGTCCAGTCTTGTCGCCCTCGCCCTCGCCGGCCCGGCGCTCGCCGACCCGCCGGCGCCGCCGGCCAAGCCGAAGCAGATCGTCATCATCTCCTTCGACAGCGCCCGCGAAATCTCGCAATGGCGGCGCAGCCGCGCCTTGGCCGAACGCACCGGCTCGCATTTCACCTATTTTCTGTCCTGCGTCTTCCTGCTGTCGCCGGAAACGCGCAAGGACTACACGGGGCCGGGAAAGAGCGCCGGCAAATCGAACATCGGCTTTGCCGCGTCGAAACAGGAGGTGGCGGAGCGGCTGGAGCAGATCAACCTGGCCGCCTCGGAAGGCCATGACATCGCCAGCCATGGCTGCGGCCATTTCGACGGCAAGGGCTGGAGCAAGGCCGACTGGCTCGCCGAATTCGCCGCCTTCAAGCACATTCTGGAAAACGCCTATTCGATCAACGGCATCGCGCCGGAGCCGGCCGGCTGGCATGATTTAGCACGACATGCCGTGACCGGTTTTCGCGCGCCGTACTTGTCGGCGAACAAGGCGCTTTACGAGGCGCTGCCGCAGGCGGGCTTTGAGTATGACGCCAGTGGCGTCTCGAAAGGCCCTGCCCTGCCGCCGGAGAGAGGCGGCACTACGCGCTTTTCGCTGCCGCAGATTCCGGAAGGGCCGAAGTCGAGGCCGGTAATCGCGATGGACTACAATCTCTATGTCCGCCATTCCGGCGGCTTCGAGAAGCCGAGCATGGCGGCGGAGTTCACGGAGCGGAGCTACCGCGCCTTCCGCGCCGCCTTCGACAGGCAGTACCAGGGCAAGCGCATCCCGCTGGAGCTCGGCTTCCATTTCACTCAGATGAACGGCGGCGCCTACTGGGACGCGCTGGAGCGCTTTGCCGGCGAAGTCTGCGTCATGCGGCAGGTCGAATGCATCAGTTTTCGCGATTATGTCGGGCGCCAGCGCGCCGGCGAGCGGCAGGCAACGGTCGGCGGCTGAGCCGCCTCGCGCCCTGCCCGAACTGTCAGGCCGGATCCTCCGCGCTTTGCCTTGCCAGATAGCGCTGGTCGATATCCGGCAGCGGCTCGCCCTGCAGCGTCGCCTCGAAGGCGCGCAGGCGCTTATGCACTGACTGCAGTTCGACGATGGTCGACCATGAGGTGAGCAGGAACTGCAGCGATCCCGTGACCTTGCCGAAGGCGTTCGAGATCTGGTTCAGCGCGCCGAAGGTGATCTTGTGCGCCACCAGCGAGGGGCCGAGGATCAGCAGCGAGAAGATGTTGTCGGCCTGCAGGTAGGTGTAACGGACGACATTGAAATAGATGTAGTGGAAATAGAGCCTGAAGTAATTTTGACGGACATTGGCGAAGAGCTCGGCGGTGGTCGCCGGCTGTGCCCTGTCGGCATGATCCTCACCGTAGACCAGTTCCTTGCGATAGGCGGCCTCGACGCGCTGGTTGCGGAACTGCAATCCCGGCAGCTTCAGGCCCGCGACCATCACCGAAATCGTGCCGAACAGACACCAGGCAAGTGCTGCGACAACCAGCGGCTGAGGGACCGCTCCGACGATCGGCAACTCGGTGATATGGGCCTGCAGCTGGATCATGACCGGCAGGAAGGCGATCAGCGTCATGATCGACTGGACGAAGCTGGAACCCAGATCCTCCATGATCTGCGAGAAGCGCATCGTGTCTTCCTGGATGCGCTGCGAGGCACCTTCGATATGCCGCAACCGGCCCCAGTTCGCCACGAAATAGTCGTTCATCGCCGTGCGCCAGCGGAAGATCCAGTGACTGACGATGAAAGCGTTGACGACCTGCACATTCATGCCGACCAGCGCCAGCCACGAGAAGTCGGCCAATCCTAGGTAGAACTCGCTGTCGGTCGACTTTCCCGTGCCCGACATCAGGCCCTGCACATAGTCGAAGAACGGACCGTACCAGGCGTTGACGGCGACGCTGACCTGAACGTTGAAATAGATGAAGAACAGGATGACGGCCGTCATCAGGATCGACCAGTTCTGCCAGGGATGCGGCGAATACCAGGCCCAGAACGCGTAGAAGGCGGCCACACAGAAAACGAAATAGAGATAGAACCACAGGAACGGCTTCGACCACAGCACGGCGATGCCGATGATCGGCGGCGCGCCGGCGGCTGCAGGCGGCAGGCCGATCAAGGCGCCCAGTTGCTCACCACCGAAGAACCAGAACAGGATCGCGGCAAGGCTCCAGACGGCGGCCGAGGTGAAGAAGAGCTTCGGCTGCGGGAAGAAGGATACGAACACTGTGGCGGGTTCCTCGGTCGAATCGCTGATCGGCGGTATTGCTGCTCGGCGGGCATAAGGTCACACATTAGGTGGAAAGAAAATGCCCGCGCCTAATGCCCGGCACCGAGCAAGACCACAAATCATGGCGATTTTGGCGCAGCCGACCAGGCGACGACGGCGGAGACGAGCAGGACGACCGCCGCCATGATCGAGGCCGAGACATAGTTGCCGGAGGCTTGCGCGAGCAGTCCGGCGGCGATCGGGCCGATGATCTGGCCAAGGCCGAAGGCGGCGGTCATCAGCGCAAAGATGCGGCGCGGCGCTTGCGGTGCAAGCTGCCTTGCCGCCTGCAGGCCGAGCGCGGTGATGGCGATGAACGTGCCGCCCAGCAGAACGCCGGCCAGCAGAGGCCCGACATAGCCGCCGACAACGACGCTTGCCGCGACGCCGACCACCTCGATCAGGCAAGCGAGTACGTAGGCTGGGTAAAGACCGAACCTTTCGGCGACCTTCTGCCACAGCCAGACGGACGGAACACCGGCAAGGCCGGTGACCATCCAGACCATGGCCTCGAACACGCGCCCGCCGCCGCCCTGGCGCACGATGGCGACGAGGAAGGTCGCGGTCACCACATAGCCGAAGCCGAACAGGCCGTAGGCGACAATCATCTTGAGCAGCGACCGGTGCTTCGGCAGTGCGGGCTCGCGGCCTTCGGCGCCGTTGATGGTCGATGTGGTGCCGGCAAGCAGGGCGACCGCGACGAGACCCAAAGCGGAGATCGCCGCCGCCCACAGCCAGCCCGCCGGCCAGCCGGCATGGCCGGTGACGAGAACGGCCATCAATGCCGAGGAAATCGCGATGCCGAGCCCGACGCCGCCGAAATGCAGCGCCTGCAGATCGCCGCGGCCGGCCACGGCAAGATGACTGAAGACGATCGAGGCCATGAAGACCATGACGAAGGCGCTGGCGAGACCGGCAAGAAAGCGGATGGCGAGAAAGACCGCGATCGTGTCGCCGAGGCCCATCAGGGCGGCGAGCAAGGCGCTGGCGGCAAGGCCCGCGAACATCAGCATGCGCTCGCGCCCATGCGCCCAGCCGCCGGCCGCGGCGAAGGCGCCGACGAGATAGCCGAGATAGTTGGCGGAGGCGATCCAGCCGGCGTCGGCCGGCGACAGATGCAGTTCCTCCATCATGCCGGGCAGGATCGGCGTGTAGACGAAACGGCCGATGCCCATGGCGACAGCCATGGCGAGCATGCCGGCCAAGGCAAGCCGCAAGGGCGATGGCGAGGCGGTTTTCATTGCGGCGCACAATAAGTGTGCGAGGCAGCAAGACAATGCGCTTGTGTTGGGCCAGTTCGGAATGCCGATGGCGCTTGCCCGCCAGCTGGAAACAGTTCGATTGTCTTACCGACAGCCTGGGCGCGCCGTCTCGTGATCTGTGCGCCGGGCCGTCAGCCGGAATGGGACATCGCCCAGTTCGCGCTCCGACATGGTGTCGAATACAGGATGCGACAACGGGTCGACGATCCAGCGGGTAATCTCGCCGTCATGGCGGTTTCGCCGTGCGTCATCGGCGGAAAAGACCTTGAGCAATGATAAAATCTTCATCGAATTGCCTCCAATGGTCGGGCTTCAGCCTTAAAAATCAGCCTTTTCGTGCCGGGTTTCAATTGAGATTTCCCGATTGCCGTTTTAGAAAATCTACATGACTGTGCTGAACCGCGTCCATCTGAACGGCCTGCGCGCCGTCGAAACCGTCGCCCGGCTGGGCTCGCTCGCGGCGGCGGCCGGCGAGCTCAACGTCTCGGCCAGCGCCGTCAGCCAGCAGATCAAGCGCACGGAAAAGCAGCTCGGCCAGGCGCTGTTCGAACGCACGCCGGGCGGCCTTGTTCCGACGGAGTTCGGCGCGGTGTTCACGGCAAGGCTTGGCGCCGGCTTCCGCGAACTGGCGCAGGCGGTGGCGCTGGCCGACGAGGCCAGCCAATGCACGCTGGTGGTTTCGGTGGCCCCGGCCTTCGCGTCGAAATGGCTGCTGCCGAGGCTGTCGCGGCATTTCGCCCGGCATCCGAACGTGCTCTTGCGCATCGACGCCTCGGGTCGGGTCGCCGATCTCGATCATTCTGACATCGATATCGGAATCCGGATGGGCGTCGGCAAATGGCCAGGCGTGCAAGCAGAACTGCTTCTGGCGCAGGAGGTGTTCCCGGTCTGCGCTCCGTCGATCGCAGCCAAGCTGCGCGCCATCGAAGACCTGGCGCAAACCTGCGCCATCACCGACGAGCGGTCGATGATCAGCTGGGACAGCTGGTTCGCGGCGGCCGGCGTCGAGCCGGTCACCTTTCTCAAGGGGGCACGCTTCACCGATCCAATGCTGTGCCTGGAATCGGCGATCGCCGGCCATGGCGTCATGCTTGCCTGGCAGTTGCTGACCGCCGACGCGCTGGCAGATGGCCGGCTGGTCGCGCCGTTCGGCGTGCGCGCCGAGAGCGGGCTTGGCTACTGGATGGTGACCTCGGCGACAAAAAGCGAGAGTCGCAAGGTGCGCGACTTCAAAGCTTGGATACGCGAGGAAATCGCGGCGACCATGGCGCAGTTCCGGTCGCTGGACAGCGCCGCCTGAGCCAGTCGATCCTTGTGGAAAGGCTAGCCCTGCCGGTCTATGTATGGGCCAGACCCCACAATCACGGCAGGCAGGATCATGACCACACATTCGCGCAGCGTTGCAGCAACCATCGACCCGGTGAAGCTCGACAGGCTGGCCGAAGTCGCCATCAAGGTCGGGCTGCAGTTGCAGCCGGGACAAGACCTTGTGGTGACGTCGTCGATCGCGGCCCTGCCCTTGACGCGGCGCATCGTCGAGCACGCCTACAAGGCCGGCGCGGGGCTGGTGACGCCGATCTTCAATGATGACGAGATCACCCTGGCGCGCTTCCGCTACGGCGCGGACGCCGGCTTCGACCGTGCCGCCGGCTGGCTCTATGAAGGCATGGCGAAGGCCTTCTCCAACAATGCGGCGCGGCTTGCCGTGCGCGGCGAGGACCCCTCGCTCCTGTCGGCGCAGGATCCGGCCAAGGTGGCGCGCGCCAACAAGGCGAACTCGATGGCCTACCAGCCGGCGCTGGAGAAGATCACCGGCTTCGACATCAACTGGAACATCGTCGCCTATCCCGACCTTGCCTGGGCCAAGCAGGTGTTCCCCGGCGATGCCGACGACGTCGCGGTGGCCAAGCTCGCCGATGCGATCTTCTCGGCCTCGCGCGTCGACGTCGAGGATCCGATCGGCAATTGGAAGGCGCACAACGCCGCGTTGGCCGAGCGCACGAAATGGTTGAACGAGCACAATTTCCATGCGCTGCATTTCACCGGGCCGGGCACCGACCTGACCGTCGGGCTGGCCGAAGGCCATGAATGGATGGGCGGCGCCTCGACGGCCAAGAACGGCGTCACCTGCAACCCGAACATCCCGACCGAGGAGGTGTTCACCACGCCGCATGCAAGGCGGGTCTCCGGCCACGTCTCCTCGACCAAGCCGCTCTCCTACCAGGGCACGCTGATCGACGAGATCTCGGTGCGCTTCGAGGAAGGCCGGATCGTCGAGGCCAAGGCTTCCAAGGGCGAGGACGTGCTGAAAAAGGTGCTCGACACCGACGAAGGCGCGCGCCGCCTCGGCGAGGTGGCGCTGGTACCGCATTCCTCGCCGATCTCGAAGAGCGGGCTCTTGTTCTTCAACACGCTGTTCGACGAGAACGCCGCCTGCCACATCGCGCTCGGCCAGTGCTATTCGAAGTGCTTCGTCGACGGCGCCTCGCTCAGCCAGGACGAGATCGCCGCGCGCGGCGGCAACAAGAGTTTTATTCACATCGACTGGATGATCGGCTCGGACAAGATCGACATTGACGGCCTCGGCAAGGACGGCAGCCGCGTGCCGGTGATGCGTAAGGGCGAGTGGGCCTGAGGTTTCCGAACCCGGAGGTATGATGGCCTTCGATATTGCCGTAACGCGCGTCTATGAGGCGCCGGCGAAAGCGGACGGCCAGCGGGTGCTGGTCGACCGCATCTGGCCGCGCGGCATCGCCAAGAAGGATGCCGCGCTGACGCTATGGCTGAAGGAGATCGCGCCGAGCGACGAACTGCGCAAATGGTTCGGGCACCAGCCGGAACGCTGGGCGGAGTTTCGGAAGCGGTATTCGGCGGAACTGGATGGGAATGGCGAGGCGGTGGCCCAGCTGCACGCATTGCTCGGCAAAGGCAAGGTGACGCTGCTCTATGGCGCACATGATGAGGCGCACAACAATGCGGTGGCGCTGGCGGAGTATTTGCGAGCCCAAGCATGAATGCTGAGACGTCGAGTTCCTTCGCCCCCCTCTCTGGCCTGCCGGCCATCTCCCCCTCAAGGGGGGAGATCAGCTGTCGCGCCGGCTTTCGCCAAATCGCCAACGTCGCAGGAATGAGCGACGTGCCAAAGCTGCCAATCTCCTCCCTTGAGGGGGAAATGTCCGGCAGGACAGAGAGGGGGGCGAAGGAACGCGGCGTAAGCAGTCGAGCCTACTTCCCGCCAACCGCCTCCTCATAGACCTCCGGCTTGAACCCAACCAGGATGCGGTCGCCCACCTCCAGCACCGGTCGCTTGATCATCGTCGGCTTGGCCAGCATCAGCTTCTTCGCCTTCTTCTCGTCGAGCGTACCCTTCTCCTCGTCGGGCAGTTCGCGAAAAGTCGTGCTCCCCTTGTTGAGCAGTTTTTCCCAGCCGACCTTTCCGACCCAGCCGTTCAGCCTCTCCGCCTCGATGCCCTCGGCCCGGTAGTCGTGGAAGCGGTAGGCGACGTCGCGGCTCTCCAACCAGACGCGCGCCTTCTTGATCGTGTCGCAGTTGGTGATGCCGTACATGGTGATCGTCAAAACAGACCTCGGGCAGATGGGTTCGCGAATCTGACGACAAGCTAGGCCCGCCCTGCCCGCTTTGCCAGCGACTTAGGCCGAGCTTCCTTGACGGCTGGGGCACGGTTGCCGATGCGGACCATGCGAGGACGATTTGAGACATCACATGGCGGCCAGCATGTCATCCCAGCCGCCATGCCTGACTTTAACCGTGCGCGATGCGAGCCCTGGAGGCTGCTGGAATTTCACGCTTCAATAATAAAAACGCTCTTCGCTGATCTTGCCGTTCTTGACCGTATAGAGGCCAACCTCATCCATGGTGACGCGCTCGCCGGTGGATTTGGGCGTTATGTCGAACTTGAAGCGCAGCGCGAACTGGTCGCCATTGACATAGGGGCCGTCGACCGAGCCGCCGTGAACCTCATGGTTCGCCTCCCACCACTCGCCCTTCTGCTTGACGGCTTCCTTGCCGCTGCAAACAGCCATCGGCCCTTCCATGGCCTCATAGCTGACGATGTCGTCGGCATTGTATCTCGCGGCAGCGCTGTGGCTGTCGCCCTGCTTGAGGAGTTCCGTGAAATCCTTGGCAATTTCAGCAGTGGTCATGACTTCCTCCTGTTCAGACCAGTCGCAGGTAGGGGGTCGACTGCTCGGCTGCTACCGCCGGCCTGTCCCACAGGTGACAATTCGTGTCAGGAGAGACAGGTCCAGCTTGCAGCGATTTGAAATGCTCGCATGGCGACCAATGCGTCGTCCTTACAACGGGGCATAACAGCCGCGCTCGATGGCCAGCCGCCGCACCAGCGCCAGCACGCTGTCGATGGCCGGCGTCGGCTTGCCGGTCAGGCGGCCGAGTTCCTGCACCGCGCTCACCAGCGCGTCGATCTCCATGGGGCGGCCGCGCTCCAGATCCTGCAGCATCGAAGTCTTGTGCTCGCCGACGTCGCCGGCGCCCTTGATGCGCTTGTCGACGGGGATCGGAAAGCGGACGCCGAGGCTTTCGCCGATCGCTTGCGCCTCCAGCATCATGGCGCGGGCGAGCGCGCGGGTGCCGTCGTCGGCGACGATCGCCGCCAGCGTCGAGCCGGTCAGCGCCGATATCGGGTTGAAGGACAGGTTGCCCCACAGCTTCACCCAGATTTCGCTGCGGATGTCGTCGCGCACCGGCGCCTGCAGCCCGGCCT
>NZ_RZOS01001509.1:0-414 GCF_004022605.1 Mesorhizobium sp. M4B.F.Ca.ET.089.01.1.1 | reverse complement strand
AGACAGTCGTATGACGCTGACGCGGTCGCTAAACCACCTTCAAAAACTGGTGGCGCAGGCGGCGAGATCGCCGATTCGAGTTCTCTACACCAAAGCTGGAACGCGATTGAGCGCGTGCTGGCTAGAGGACGACGATGTGATTATCGACCACAAGGCCTATTGGTCGGCCGCCAACTCACTCGAAGAAGCCGCGTACGTTGCTGCCGTCCTGAACACGAGTATTGTGCTTGATCGCGTAAAGGACCTTCAGCCAGTCGGACAGCGAGATCCGCGTGACTTCGACAATCTCGTCTGGACGCTGCCTATCCCTGAATTCGACGCTTCCGAGGCACTGCACGTGGACCTTGCCGCGGCGGCGCTGCACGCTGCCGGAATCGCCGCCCGCATCGAACTACCCGACAGCGCGCACTTCAC
>NZ_RZOS01001508.1:0-415 GCF_004022605.1 Mesorhizobium sp. M4B.F.Ca.ET.089.01.1.1 | reverse complement strand
CTCCGTTACCCATGTTGCGGCCGGCGCCGGCAGGGCGCGGCGGCCGAGAATGTGCAGGCTGGAGATGGGCCATTTGCTCGAAGGCGACCGCGGGATGCACGGTCGGGGCCTAACGGCCCGGAGCGCTGTCGCCCCGTTTCACCAGCACGATTGAAATCGGCCATTTGCGCCGTGAAGTCCCGATCGGATTCTGAAAAAATTCCGATGTTCTTGACGAATGAACTGTCTGGCGGCGCCGGAGTTCTGCCGTAGCTCACCCGGAATTCGCGTTGACGCCAGGAGACAGAAAATCGTCAGGGAAAACCTGTCGAATCGATTGCGCAAACGTTTCGATGGCACTATGGTCTCTCAAAATCCGCCAAAGCCAATGAGAGCGGACTGGAACGCATCATCAGGGAGGAGCGCTTGTCAGCAC
>NZ_RZOS01001507.1:0-415 GCF_004022605.1 Mesorhizobium sp. M4B.F.Ca.ET.089.01.1.1 | reverse complement strand
GTCTATATCTTCGCGGCGAACAGATGAAGGCCAATCGGCGTCTTTGATGTCATTTTTCCAGGAAAGAACATCAAGCGGGATAGGGTCTCGCCGGTCGGCAAGCCAATAGCCGTCCGTGCGGGACAGGTCATGGTATGATCGGAACCATTCTGAAAAGTCGTCCTCGGTCGTGTCGGGGCTACGGTAGGTTGGCGCAGTGTCCAGAAGCTGCCCAGCCACGATCATCGTAGCGTGGGAGCCCAGATAGAAACGGAGGTCGTCAACACTTGGGTATGAGCTATTTGAATGCCGTGTGTCTTCGTAGTCGAACATCTTCCGGCGGCTTCGCGCATCCTCTTGCCAATGCAACCGGCCGAGATACTGCCAGTCGTCCGTAACGACGGCTGCCACCCGTCGCTGAATATCGCTGCTCAAA
>NZ_RZOS01001506.1:0-415 GCF_004022605.1 Mesorhizobium sp. M4B.F.Ca.ET.089.01.1.1 | reverse complement strand
CCGAGATCCTTCGCCCCCCTCTCTGTCCTGCCGGACATCTCCCCCTCAAGGGGGGAGATTGGCTGTCCCTTCGGGTTTCGCCAATCTCCAACGCGGTAGAATTGGCGGGGCCGAGAAACTGCTGATCTCCCCCCCAGAGGGGGAGATGTCCGGCAGGACAGAGAGGGGGGCCTCGCGCCAACCGTCATCATGCCGGCTCGTCCATTAGATGCAGGTGGTCACGGTTGAAGGTGAGCAAGACCGCCTCGCCTTCCTCAGGCACTGCCGCGCCGGCGGGCACCACGGCGTGCAGTCGCAAGCCGTCGGCGTCGAGCGCCAGCCTCGTCGTCGCGCCGAGATAGTTGGTCGAGACCAGGCGGGCGGCAACGCCGGCGCCGCTCGCCTCGCGCGCAACACGGAGGGATTCGGGGCGCAG
>NZ_RZOS01001505.1:0-415 GCF_004022605.1 Mesorhizobium sp. M4B.F.Ca.ET.089.01.1.1 | reverse complement strand
GTTGTGATCCACTGTTATATTTTGCTTGTGTCTCTTCAAAACCAAATTTCATTCGCGATCAAAGCCATCTGTTAGCGGACGCCAATAAACCCTGGATTTACAATTCGGCAATGGACGATCAAGAGCAAGCCGGAAAGATCACCGCCTTCGCCGAGAAGGAAGGCTACAAGCCAGGCAGCAAATACATCGCTACCAAAATGAGTGGAAACGGTGCTGCCGGGCTCGCCGGAAACATTTTGGTCGGAGGCTTGATTGGCGTCGGTGTTGATGCGGTGACCGGCGCAACGTTGGATCATTTTCCGAACCCTCCGGTGATAACCTTGGTTCCCGTCGACGCCGTCCGCCAGAGCACCAAGGCGGTGGTGCCGCCTCCGCCGCCGCCGCAAGAAACAACAGTGCGCCGAACTGGAGTCTG
>NZ_RZOS01001504.1:0-415 GCF_004022605.1 Mesorhizobium sp. M4B.F.Ca.ET.089.01.1.1 | reverse complement strand
CCATGAAGCTAGTCGATCGACGCCGTTCGCTCCACTCTTCGCAAGCGGGCTCGATCATCGCGGTGGGGTCAATTGCACTCGGAGCCGTTCGGGCTTCCCTGATCACTTCACGGCTGCGAGCCTGTCGATCGCGGCGGTGAAGCCGGCCAGCGAGATCGGAATGGTCACCGGCTTGCGGGTCACCGGAGCGGTTCATCGTTTGGCGGAAACGTTGAGCCGTTCTATTTCTTGCCTTGCCGCAATCCCGGACGGAAAACCGTTACACACTTTTCCTGGAATTGCTCTAAACCCAGATGGCGCCAGAGGAGGATACGGATGAGTGATTTGAAGACGCAGACGGCACCGGCCGCGGCGGATACCGGGCTGCCGCTGTTCTATTCGAAGCCCGAGGCGCTCAACCCGATACGGCACGGCT
>NZ_RZOS01001503.1:0-416 GCF_004022605.1 Mesorhizobium sp. M4B.F.Ca.ET.089.01.1.1 | reverse complement strand
CAATGCACTTGTACACACGCGCAAATTCACGGAAGAGCCGCCCGAGCTTGAGGCAATCCTGATCGAGCTTCGAGATCTGGACCATGGATCGCAGGGAGCGGCAGAGCTCCATCACGCCGCCGGAAAGCTGCTTAATGATCTCCGTCGCTACAAGGAGGCGATGGATCACTTCAAGCAAGGGAATCATGCCAGAGGCCACAAATTCGACCTGGAAGACTACAGTCGCTGGGTCGATGCCATGATCGAAATCTTCACACCGGAACTGGTGGCTTCAAGGGCCGCTTACGGCAATCCCTCGGAGGTGCCTGTTTTCGTTGTCGGCATGCCACGCTCGGGGACGACGTTGACGGAGCAGATCTGTGCCAGTCATCCAGACGTTCATGGCGCCGGCGAACTCAGCAAGCTTAGGCGAATAG
>NZ_RZOS01001502.1:0-416 GCF_004022605.1 Mesorhizobium sp. M4B.F.Ca.ET.089.01.1.1 | reverse complement strand
GCCGAGGTTCCTTTCCAAAACCTCGGTCACGAAAGCCTCGGCCGAGAGCGCGGCGAAATCGCGCGTGAAGGGCTGCTCGACCAGGGCCGCGAAGCCGAGGCGCGACAAGAGGCGCGCCTTCATCGGCGGCGGCGTCAGCACGAAGAGCGGGATTTCGGGCCTGAACACTTTTCGCGGATGCGGCTCGAAGCTCAGCACCAGGGCTGGCGCGCCGCGGCGCCGGGCTTCGGCGAGCGCGCGCTCCAGCACCGCCTGATGGCCGCGATGGACGCCGTCGAAATTGCCGATCGCCACCACGCCGCCGCGCAAATGGGCGGGCAGCGGCGACGTCGCCGAGATGCGGTCAAAGGGTTTCGAGGTTTCCGTCATGGAACGCCCCTATTGCAGTCTCGGAATGACGGCGACCGGGCGGTAGC
>NZ_RZOS01001501.1:0-416 GCF_004022605.1 Mesorhizobium sp. M4B.F.Ca.ET.089.01.1.1 | reverse complement strand
GAACCGATAATCGTGCCAAGTCATCTATCTCCCACACATGCGCCATAGGCCACCACCGAAACCAAACGATATTCTACGAAATCTGTAGACATAAGGTACTTTGTTCTGATGTTTTCACGTCAATGGGAAAAACGGCGCTGCTAGGAGCGGCACGCCCACCGCATTCGATCTCAAATGGGATTAACTTGGCAGGGGCCGTAGGCGTCACCCGCGAGTTCGACTTTGGTGAAAACAGGGGTCGTGTCCCACCGCGTGGTGTAGGTCGGCGATAGCGAAGCCGCTCGCGAGCGCGCCCTCAACAGCGCTGTAGCGAGCGAGCGGCGCAGCGGCGGTCATCGATGTTCTTCGGTAGGGTTGGGTTGCTGACACAACCTGATTCGAAGGAACCACCGATGACCAACGACATGATGAACCTG
>NZ_RZOS01001500.1:0-416 GCF_004022605.1 Mesorhizobium sp. M4B.F.Ca.ET.089.01.1.1 | reverse complement strand
GGCGGAACCTTCGCGCCCCGGCAGCTTTACACTCCATGATGAACCAGGAGAGGCCAAACCCAAGCCTGGGATGCGACTTGATCGTCCCGCATTTCCAACCCGGATTGCGATGATGCAGGAGACCGGCGTTGGTACGAGGGGCGACGCCAGCGTGGAAAGGCATATGATGCAGTTCTTCGTATTTCTTCACGACGTGGCCTCTCGTCGAGGGGACGGACTCCACCCCGAACTTGTGCATCTTTTCAGACAACAAGCTGCTTTGTCGGCGCAAGGCGTTGTGACGTTGCGACCCCTTGGCCGAGGTAGAAGCGAGCCGGCCGGTCCCAATCCACACAGGCTTTCGAAATGCAACCTGCCTAGCGATGTCATACCCTTCCCGGGAGGCCGAAATCCTTAGATCGGGATTCGTACTGTCC
>NZ_RZOS01000014.1:0-35110 GCF_004022605.1 Mesorhizobium sp. M4B.F.Ca.ET.089.01.1.1 | reverse complement strand
CGACATGGCCAGGCACGCAGCGGCGGAAGCGACCGCCCTGCCGCCAGGCTTCGACCGGCTCTACCGCGTCTGGTTCGCGTTCGGCTTTCCGGCCTTCTTCGCCGTCGTCGCCATCTTCTGGCTGATGCTGACCAAGCCCACCATCATGCTTCTCGGCCTGAACTAGGCGCGTCTCAGGCGGCGGCCGGCTTGAAGCTCAGCGCCACGCCGTTGATGCAATGGCGCAGGCCCGTCGGCGCCGGACCATCGTCGAAGACATGGCCGAGATGGCCGCCGCAGCGGCGGCAATGCACCTCGGTGCGGGTCATACCGAGCGAGCGGTCCGCGGTCGTGCCGATGGCCTTGGGAATTTCCTGCCAGAAGCTCGGCCAACCGGTGCCGGAATCGAATTTGGTCTCCGAGGGATAGACCGGCAGGTCGCAGCCGGCGCAGGCGAAGATGCCCTTGCGGTGCTCGTTGAGCAGCGGGCTGGTGCCCGGATATTCGGTGCCTTCCTTGCGCAGCACATTATACGCCGCGTCGGACAGGATGGCGCGCCATTCGGCGTCGGTCTTGGTCACTTCGAAGGTCTCGGCGGCGCGGGCGTCTGGCGCGCCACCAATGCGCAGCAAGGCAGCCGTGCCGGCCAGCACCGCGGCGGCCGCGGCGCCGCTCAGGAGAAGATCGCGACGGTTCATGGGACAATTCCTCCAATGCCGGTTTGCCAGATTTTCGCGCCAAGCGAAAATCAAAAGCGGTTGACGCCTCCCAACGAAAACTCCGCGCCGGCTCCACTTCACGTGGACGGCGCGGAGCAAGCGGTCAGTCGCACGGCCTACAGGAGAGGAGCCGCGCAACCGGGGAAGGCCTTTGCCATGTCTTCGCTGGCAGCGGCCTCTTTGTTACATCTTCGGCAGCAGCACCTTGTCGATGACGTGGATGACGCCGTTAGACTGCCGGACGTCGGCGATGGTGACATTGGCGACATTGCCGTTCTCGTCGGTCACGGTGACCTTGCCCTTGTCGGCCTTGAGCGTCAGTTCGCAGCCGCCGGCGGTCTTGACCTTGTGCGCGCCGCCATCGGCCTTGGCCATCTTGGCGACGTCGGCGGCCATCGCCTTGGCGGCGATGACGTGGCAGGTCAGGATCTTGGTGAGCTTGTCCTTGTTCTCGGGCTTGAGCAGCGTCTCGACCGTGCCGGCGGGCAGTGCGGCGAAGGCCTCGTTGGTCGGCGCGAAGACGGTGAACGGGCCGGCGCCCTGCAGCGTGTCGACCAGGCCGGCGGCCTTGACGGCGGCGACCAGCGTGGTGTGGTCCTTCGAATTGACGGCATTCTCGATGATGTTCTTCTTGGCATACATCGGCGCGCCGCCGACCATCGGATTGGCGGCAAAGGCGGCGGCACCGAGCGCGGAAAGACCAATGGTACCGGCGAGCAAAAGGGTGGCGAATTTACGCATGATTTCTATCTCCTCTGGATATCGTTGCCCGTCTTTGGGAACACCAGGAGATACGGGGTAGACTTTTAGGAGTTTCGTCGGGCTCTCAAAAAATTTTATCTGGCCTTGCGCGCGACGAAATTACGTTGATGAGCGCGCAGTCGGAAAGAAACTTTCCTCGCTTCAACCTGACGCAGGATAGATTTCGATTATTCTTTCAGGCAGATCTCCCGGCCCTCGAAGAGACTAGATGCCCTTCAGGTCGCCCGCGGCGACAACCGGCCCGGTCGGCTGGCCGGTCGGCGAGCCCCCGACAGGCTCCACGCTAACCGCGAGCACGGCGCCTTGCGCGAGCTTCTGCTCGACGGCCGGGGTGACCGCCATATGCGTGATCTGGCCGGCGGGGATGACGCCCATCGAGACCGGCGCGTTCTTGCCCTCGATCAGCCACAGCTCGAAATCCTTGCCGGCGGCGCGCTCGCCGGAGACAAGGGAGAGGCCGACATCGCGCCGCGCCGCGTCGTAGACGACGAGATATTTGACGTCGCTGCCGTCGGCGGCCAGCGAGGCGACCAGCCGCGCCTGCGGCTCGACCACCGGCGGATTGACGTAGGGCAAGGCAATGGCGATCGCCAGCGCAGCGACCGCCGCGGCGGCGAGGCCGCGCCAGAAGGCGAGGCTCGACCAGAGGCCGGGGCGCGATTCCTGCGCGAACAGCCGGCGATCGATCGCCTCCTTGACCCTGATCGGAGGCTCGGTCTCCGGAAAGGCAGCGGCCATCGGCGAAAGGTGAACCTCCCAGCGGTCGACAAGGCGAGCGAAGGCGGCGTCTGCCTCGATGCGGCGGGACGCGATCTGGCGTTCGTCCGCGGCCAGGACGCCAAGAACGTATTCGGCGGCGAACAGGTCGTCGCCTCCACGTTCCGGTCCGTTTTCCTCTGCCAGCGTCATCTTTCCAGGCATTCCCTGAGTTTCAACAGGCTGCGCCGCAGCCAGGTCCGCATCGTGTTCAGCGGCACGCCATGGCGCTCCGCCAGCTCGGCATAGCTTTCGCCGTTCAGATAGGCGCCCCGGACGGCCGCCGCCCGGTCTTTCTCCAATTCATCGAGGCAATGGTAGATGCGCACGGATTCACCGCCCGCCACGGCCATGGCCTCCGGTCCCGGCGCCGGATCGGCCACGTCGAGCGCGGCATCGATATAGGCGGCAGGCTCTCGCCGCGCCCGGATGCGATCGATCGCATGATTGCGCGCAATGGCCACCAGCCAGGAAATCGGGCTTAGATCGGAGACCGCGAAACGATCCGCCTTCGTCCAGATTTTGACGAAGACCTCCTGAAGCGCTTCTTCCGCATCTCCCCTGTCCTTCAATACACGAAGGCAGACGCCGAAAAGTTTCGCGCTGGTCTGCCGGTAGAGCAGATCAAACGCTGCCCGGTCCTTCATTGAAGTCCGGACGATCAGCTGGCTGATATCCTGCGGCGCCATGGCGGCAAATTAGAGGATTGCCATACATTTGCAACGGCGCAGGCAATACTGTCCTCCTCAAAGCTTGCGATGATCTTTGCTGACGATGGGTTCGCGCGCCGTTGCCAAGCAAATCGGCTGCCGCTAGCCTCCGGGCCGGCGGAGGACAGCGGCGATGTCGGTCGAGCGGGTGCTGTGGGAAGAGGATGCGACCGGCCTGGCCGGCCTTGTCCAGAAGGGTGAGCTCTCGCCGCAGGAGCTTGTCGACGCGGCAATCGCGCGCGCCGAGGCGACGCGCCCCGACATCAATGCCATCGCCGAGCCGCTTTATGATGCGGCGCGGGCACGCGCCAGGACGGTCGACCGCACGCTGCCGCTCGCCGGCGTGCCCTTCGCGCTGAAGGACCTCGGCATCGGCCTGAAGGGCGTGCCGATCCATGGCGGCAGCCGCATCCCGGCTTTCACGGCCGACTACAATTCGGTGATGGTCGAGCGCCATCTCGCCGCCGGCCTGATCCCGATCGCCACCAGTACCTCGCCCGAGCATGGGCTGCGGCTGATGACGGAATCGGCGGCTTTCGGCATCACCCGCAATCCGTGGAATACCGGCCACACCACCGGCGGCTCGTCGGGGGGCGCGGCGGCACTGGTGGCTGCCGGCGTGGTGCCGGCGGCGCATGCCTCCGATGGCGGCGGCTCGATCCGGGTGCCTTCGGCCTGCAGCGGGCTGGTGGGCCTGAAGACCTCGCGCGGCCGCGGCGCGCGATCCCGGCAAGCTCAGGCTCGCCGTCTACCGCAAGTCGCCGCTCGGCCTGCCGATTTCGGCCGAGACGCTGAGGGCGCTGGACACGGCGATCGCGCTGGCGCGCGAGGGCGGCCATACGGTCGAAGAGATCGACCTGCCCTATATCGGGCGCGATTTCATGGCCGATTTCTGCAAGACGGTGACCTCGGCGGTGGCCGGCACGATACGCGCCGAGGCGTTGCGCGTCGGCCGCGGCGTTCTCGGCGACGTCGAGCGGGCCACGCGCGTGCTTGCCCGCTTCGGCGATATCATCCCGGCCGGCGAACTCTATGAGATCCTGCAGCGGCTCAATGCCACGTCGCGCCGGCTGATCGCCGAGACGGCGCCGTACGACGCCGTGCTGATGCCGATCATCGCGCACCCGCCGCTGGCCTGCGGCGCCATGGACCCGAAGGGCGCCGACGAGTTGATCGAGAACCTGCTGGACAAGCTGCATTTGACCAGGCTGCTCAGGATCAAATCGTTCCTCGGGCAGCTGATGGACAAAAGCCTCTGGTTCACCCACTGGCCGGCGATCCAGAATGTCACCGGCCAGCCGTCGATCGCGCTGCCGGTGCATGTCACCGAGGCCGGCCTGCCGCTCGGCATCCAGGCGGCGGGGCGCCCGGGCGACGAGGAGACGCTTTTGTCCTTCGCCGCGCAGATGGAGAAGATCTCGGGCTGGCAGAAGCGGCGGGCGCCGCTGAAGGTGCCCGGCTAATTTCATAAATTGTGACAGCAAAGCCGTTTGCGACCCGAACCAATTCCCGCTAAGACGCGCGCCATCCTTGCCACTTTGGGAACGAGACCGATGACGGACATCGCCGCCACCGCCGAAATGCAGGCCGCGCTGCTTTCGCGGGCGCTGCCCTATATGCAGCGCTACGAGAACAAGACCGTCGTGGTGAAATATGGCGGCCACGCCATGGGCGACAGCGAGCTCGGCAAGGCCTTCGCTCGCGACATCGCGCTGTTGAAACAATCCGGCGTCAATCCGATCGTGGTGCATGGCGGCGGACCGCAGATCGGCGCCATGCTCAACAAGATGGGCATCGAATCCAAATTCGAAGGCGGCCTGCGCGTCACCGACCAGAAGACGGTCGAGATCGTCGAGATGGTGCTGGCCGGCTCGATCAACAAGGAGATCGTGGCGCTGATCAACGCCGAGGGCGAATGGGCGATCGGGCTGTGCGGCAAGGACGGCAACATGGTGTTCGCCGAAAAGGCGCGCAAGACCATGATCGACCCGGACTCCAACATCGAGCGGGTGCTCGATCTCGGCTTCGTCGGCGAGCCGGTCGAGGTCGACCGCACGCTGCTCGACCTGCTCGCGCGCTCCGAGATGATCCCGGTGCTGGCCCCGGTGGCGCCCGGCCGCGACGGCCACACCTACAACATCAATGCCGATACTTTCGCCGGCGCGATCGCCGGCGCCTGCAAGGCCTCGCGGCTCTTGTTCCTAACCGACGTGCCCGGCGTGCTCGACAGGAACAAGACGCTGATCGACGAGCTGACGGTTTCCGAGGCCAAAGCGCTGATCAGGGACGGCACGGTGTCGGGCGGCATGATCCCGAAGGTCGAGACCTGCATCGAGGCGATCGAGCGCGGCGTCGAAGGCGTCGTCATCCTCAACGGCAAGACGCCGCACTCGGTGCTGCTTGAGCTGTTCACCGAGCACGGCGCCGGCACGCTGATCGTGCCCTGAAGCGGCCTGCCGATCAGCCTGGCTGTTCTGTCAGGCGGGTTGAGGCAGGCGGGCGATGACCTTTATTTCGAAATCAAAGCCGGCCAGCCAATTGACGCCGACCGCAGTCCAGTTGGTGTAAGGCGGTTCGCCAAACACTTTCAACCGAACGGCATCGAACGCTGCCCATTGCGCTGCAGGATCGGTGTGGAAGGTGGTGACGTCGACAATATCGTCGAACGTGCCGCCGGCGGCTTTCAGCACAGCTGCGAGGTTGTCGAAGGCCAGCTGGACCTGCTTCTCGAAGATCGGCTCGGGCGAGCCGTCCTCACGGCTGCCGACCTGGCCCGAGACGAACAGAAGGTCGCCCGAGCGGATCGCCGCCGAATAGCGGTTGATTTCATAAAGGGCCTGCCTGCCGGCAGGGAAGATTGCGTCACGTTTGCTCATTGTCATTCCATTCAGATGTGGCAGACCAAATCTGCTGGCGATCCGGGCCTGCGTTCCATGGTCCGGGACAATTCACATACGCCCCGTATGCCTGAGATGGGTGCATACGTGACGTATGTCAATACGCATACGTTACGTATGTCTGTAAATGGCAGCGAACCCCTCAGGCGCCGGGTGAGATTGCAACGGTCGCTTCGGCCGGCTTGCGCGGCGGCCGCATGACCACCATCGATTCTTCCTCGGCGTCCTGCGGCGCGCCCCAGAATTCGGCGAGCGTCGGCCCGTCCGTCACGCGGCGGTCGCGGGCCAGAAAACCCCAGACTTCGCGAAACCAGACGCGGCGGCCCATCTTCGTGTACCAGCGCATCGAATGGCGCTGCTCGGGATCGCGGTGGAAGAGGATTCGCGCCAGCGCCTTCGGCCGCGACTGCACGGCGAGCTCGATCAGCTTGACGCTGAAGAACAGCATCCAGGGTTTTAGCCGCGTCATCCTCAGCACCTGGTGCTTGTAGTCCCACAGCCGGACGTCGCTCTGGATCACCGTCCGATCCTTGGCGATGCGGAAGAAAGGCGTCCAGCGGTGCGGCGTGACATAGAGCGCCTGGATCTGGTCGGGATCGTAGGCGATCAGCTGGCGGAAGCCGCGCCAGAGGTCGCGAAAGCCCTCGTCCTCGAAGCCGGCCACCCAGGTCGCCATCGACAATATGCCATGCTGACGCAGCAGGCGGATCGCCTCGCGGTCTGAAGCCGTGCTGCCACCCTTGCGGATCAATGACAGCGTCTCCTCGTCGGTGTTCTCCATGCCGAGCAGCCAGCGGATGACGCCGGCCTTGCGGTAAAGATGCAGGATATCGGCATCGCGCACGATGTCGTCGGCGAGATTGATCAGCTCGACGCCGTGCTCGCGGTGCAGCCAGGCAATCTCGCGCGCGAAGTTCTTGGGGTCGCGATGGCGCCAGCGGGTCCAGAAGCCGCGCTGGCCGCAATAGTTGCATAGATGCGGACAGCCTCGGGAGAACTGCATGACCACGGCGCGCTTGCCGCCCCAGTAGCTGTAGCGGCGGTGGTCGATCAACTCCCAGCCGACGCGGTAATCATCGAGCGTGGCGATGGTGCCTGCCGAACGGGTGGCGAACGGACGGCCGAGATCGTCGCGATAGGCGATGCCGGCCACATCGGCGAGCGGCCGCCGCCGGTCCAGCGCCTCGATCAGCGACACGATGGTCGCCTCGCCCTCGCCGCGCACGATGACGTCGAAGGCTTCCGTTCCCGCCAGTATGTCGCGCCAGTGATAGGTCGGGAAGATGCCGCCATACACCAGCGTCGCCGGCGCGCGGCCCTTGACCATGCGCGCGATTTGCAGCGCGGTCGGATGCGCCGAGGTGGAGCCGGAATGGCCGATCAGGATGCAGTCGGGACCGTCGCCCAGGGCATCCTCGACGAGCGCGGGAAGCGACATCGGCCCGAACTCGGCATCGACGAGGCGGACCTGATGGCCGGCATCGAGCAGCGGGCCGCCGAGCGCCAAAAGGCCGAGCGGCGGCAGATGGTCGTCCGGCACGCGGCTGCCGATGGCGGTGTGCGGCGGGTTGATCAGCACGATCTTCATGGCGGACCTTCCTGTTCGATGGTCCACCTGACCTAGCCGGCGATCTGGATGCCGACTTGGCCCTGTTCAGCAGTTTCGGTGCAGCTTTTCCGCAAAAAATGGCGCGTGGCTACTTCCTGAGATGCCCGAGCGGCACGTGGCCGGGCCCCTTGATGTTCTGCAGCACGAGTTGGGTGTGGACGTCGCGGACGCCGTCGAGCCGCATCAGCCGGTGCATGACGAAGGAGTTGAGCTCGTCGACCGAAGGCACCATGACATGCAGCAGGAAATCGTGGTCGCCGGTCATCGTCCAGCACGACGAAACCTCGTCCATGCGCTGCACGGCGGCGATGAAGCTCTCGGGCGAGCCGTCGCTGTGGCTGACCAGCCGCACCTGGATGAACACCTCGACCGTCAGGCCGACGGCGCGGCGGCTGATGACGGCGGCAAAACCCTTGATGATGCCGGCGTCCTGAAGCGCCTCGAAACGCCGCGCGCAAGGCGTGGTCGAGAGGCCGATCTGCTGCGCCAGTTCCGACACGGGCTTGCGTCCGTCGCGCTGCAGGATGTCGAGCATCTTGATCTCGAAATCGTCAAACTGAGGCATTTTCACTCTCCAGCAGCTTTTCGATAGCTTCTTTTACCTCAAATAGCGCGAGCGGACCATTAGGAAAGCGGAATTGCCTCGCCGCCTCCGGCTAAATTGGCGACACGATTGCCACTCATGAATCCGCCAGGAGAACAGCCATGACGATCAGCGTTGCCGATTACGCCCGCGAATGCGAGGCGCAGGGCCTGCGCGGCGACTATTCGGTCTGCCGTGCCGATTTCACCGTGGCGCAGGGCTACGATTACAGCGCCGACGAGCAGGCGGTGTGGCGCACGCTGTGCGACCGCCAGACAAAGCTGACGCAGAAGCTCGCGCACCGCTCCTATCTCGACGGCGTCGCCGCACTCGGCCTGCTCGACCGGATCCCGGATTTCGACACGATCAGCGAGAGGCTGCGCAAGCTGACCGGCTGGGAGATCGTCGCCGTGCCGGGCCTCATCCCCGCGGCCCCCTTCTTCGACCACCTCGCCAACCGCCGCTTCCCGGTCACCAACTGGCTGCGGACGAAGGAAGAGCTCGACTACATCGTCGAGCCGGACATGTTCCACGACTTCTTCGGCCATGTGCCGATCCTGACGCAGCCGGTGTTCGCCGACTTCATGCAGATGTACGGCGAGAAGGCGGAGGACGTGATCGCGCTCGGCGGCGACGAGATGATCACCCGTCTCTATTGGTATAGCGCCGAATATGGGCTGATCCGGGAAGCCGGCCAGCCGCTGAAGGCTTTCGGCGCCGGGCTGATGTCGTCGTTCACCGAATTGCAGTTCGCCGTCGAGGGCAATGACGCGCACCACGTGCCCTTCGACCTCGAGACGGTGATGCGCACCGGCTACGAGATCGACAAGTTCCAGCGCGCCTATTTCGTGCTGCCGTCCTTCGACGTCCTGCGCGATGCCTTCGGCAGCGCCGATCTCGCCGGCATCGTCGCCCGCCACAAGGGCAAGCCGGCGCTTGACCCGGCGACGGTCTAACGCTCTCAAAGAGCGCGCAGCGGTCTTGAGAGCCATGCATCAAACAAGGTCTTGAAGCGCGGCGGCTCTGCGCGTCGCGCCTCGAGGTCGGCGTCGCCCCGCCGGCGTTCAGAGCGGTTCAGTTGCTGATTGGGCGGCTGAACCGCTCCGAATATTTGCGGACAAGCGCCGCTCGGACAGCTCCGGCGCTTCGGGGTCAGCCGGCTTGCGGCGCCTCGGCCTTCAGCCGGGCAAGCTGCTCGCGCTGCAGGTCGAGCGCGGCGGTGATAAAGCGCTGGACGGCGGCGAGTTCGGCATCGCTGAAGCTGGCGATCAACCTTTCGCCATCACGCGCGATGGCGCCATAGTAGCGCGCCGAGAGCTGGCGGGTCAGGTCGGTCGCCTCGATCACCACCTTGCGCCTGTCCTCCAGGCTGCGCGTGCGCGTCAGCAGGCCGCGCGCCTCCAGCCGGTCGATCAGCGCGGTGACCGCGGCCGGGGTCAGCCCGGTCGCCACCGCGATCGCGCCCGCCGATTGGGCGCCGCCATGGAGCAGCCCGAGGCACTGGCGCTCCGCCGCGTTCAGCCCGAGCCTCGCCCCCACCGCCTCGTCATAGGCCTGTGTCGCATCCTGCCAGCGCATGATGGCGAGACTGATGGCTGCCGTCATATCGGCGCGATTCGTGCTTGACGATTTTATTTCGATCATCTAACTATCAATCTGTCTAACATTAAGACGACGGTAGCAATATGCGACCGCAGCCTGCGCAAGGCAAGGTCCCGGTCGCTGACAAGGAGCGAAAAATGAGCTTGATTCAGCAGCGGACTCCCCTCTCGCACGAGGAGGAGTTCAAATACGCCAAGCTGGCGATGGAATGGTATGGCTGGGGTTCGCCGATCGGCCTCGGCATCCTTCTGGTGGCGCTGGCGGCGGCAGCCGTGCTGGTGCGCATCGCCGTCTACGGCCTTTAAGCCGGCGGCAGACGATTCTCCCCATAGGCGCGGCAAGGGCGACGCCGGCGGCCTATCCGGCTGCCGGCGTCGCTTGCCTTTGGGGATGATCTTTTCGCAATTCCGGACGGAAAACCGCGATGCGCCGTTGCTGGAATTGCTCAGACGGTGATGACCTTGCTCAGATGATCGCCCAGCCGGCAGGCCAGCGCGGTGATCGTCGTCGTCGGATTGCATTCGCCCGAGGTGCAGAACACCGAGGAGCCGCCGACATAGAGATTATCCATGCCGTGCACCTTCGAATTGGCGTCGACCACGCTCTTGGTCACATCCGTGCCCATGCGCGTGCCGCCCATATGATGGTGTCCGGCCAGCTCCTCATTCGTCGGATAGTCCTCGCCATTGGTCAGCCAGTCGGCGATGCGCACCCGGCCGAGGTTCTTCTCGGCCAGCGTCTTGCCGAACAGCCGAAGGCCTTCGAGAATCGTGCGGCGCTCCAGCGGCGATTTCTTCCAGTGCAGTTCGATGCGCGGCACGCCGGCGTGGTCGACATCGGCCTTCGACAGCTCGATCTGGTTGGAGGCCAGCGGCGCCTGTTCCCAGGCGACATAGAGCTGGGCGGCGCAACGCAGGCGCTGGCTGAGCTTGGCTGACATCCATTCGGCCATGTCGGGCGCCGTGCAGGCGAGGTCGGCGATCAACCGCTTGACGCTCGGATAGGGCGTCTCGATCAGCCGGATGCCGAAATTCATAATCTGCAGCCGTTCCATGGCGGGCAGTGTCGGCGAAAAGAAGGCCTCGTTGACGGCGTCGACCTCGAACTCGCCATAGTCGGCGAGGATGGCATTGCCGCCCTCGAAGGTTGGGTGCTCCATCCAGTAGCGGCCGAGCGCCGCGGCGTTCGGCACGACGCCGCCGTTCGAGCGCTGGTTCGACCACAGAAGCAGCCGCGAATTCTCCAGCCCACCGGTGCAGACGATGAAGTAGTCGGCGCTGAAGGTTCCGGCATCCTGCCCGTTCGACCACAGCCTGGCGCCGGTCACCCGCTTGCCGTCGCCGGCAAGTTCGGTCGCATAGGTGTTGAGCACGACGGCGATGTTCTTGCTCTTGTCCAGCTCGTCGGCGAATTTCTCGCCGAAGCGCACGGCCGAGCTCTTGATCAGCTGCACCCAGCGGATGTCGTCCGAGATTGGCACATCGGGCCGGAAGTCGGGAAGCTCGAGGATGTCGTGGACTTCTCCCAGATAGGGCTCGATGTCGGTGCGGCTGATCGGCCAGCCGGTGTCCGGCGCCCAGGCCTTGGGCTCGAAGTCCTGGCTGTCGAGCACCCGGCACCAGCCCGCCCAGTGGTTGGACGAACCGCCCATGAAGCGCAGCCGCGTGATGTCGAGATCGAAATAGGGATCGCCGACGGTGGCGCCGCGATAGAAGTCCTGCGATTCGTCGCTGAATTCGCGCGATCCGGCCTCCAGCACGACGACGGGAATGCCGGCGGCGCCCAGCTTTCTGGCGATCGTGGTGCCGGCCGGGCCGGATCCGAGGATGCAGGCCCTGGCGGCGAAATTCGACGCGCGGAAGGCCTCGTAGCTGTCGAAGATCATGCGAGGTCGCTCCGCTTCAGGATCCAGCCATTGACCTCGACGATCTCATTTGGGTCGGCGTTGGGGGGATCGACGACGGGCTGGTTGCGGAACAAGGACAGGGCCGGCAGCGCGATCAGCGCCTGCACGATGGCGCGGCGCGACATTTTCTTGATGAAGAAGCTCATGACACGTCTTTCGATGGGGGCCTCGATCCACGCATGGCGTTCCTGAACGGCACACGCCCGCCAGGAAAAGCCAGTTTCGTGCCAATGCTAGCGCAGGCTTCCCTCACAACCGGATAAGCGTCCCGGTTGAATGCGAACATGGTTAGGATTTCGCGAGCCTGCCGCCGGGGGCGCGCTCTTGGCGGGTGGATCTCAGGCGGCTTCCGAGACATCGCGGTCGAGGATCGACAGGTTGCGGCCACGATGCTTGGCCTCGTAGAGCCGCCGGTCGGCGGCGCGCATCAGCTCGGACACGTTGATGCCCTCGCCGCATATGGTGCCGCCGATTGAGACGGTGAGTGGCACGGTGCGTTCGTCGACCGGGCGGAAGCGGATCAGCTCGACCTCGCGGCGGACGCGCTCGGCGACGCGCTTGGCCTCCTGCGTGGTGGCGCCGACCAGGAAGGCGGCGAATTCCTCGCCGCCGATGCGGCCAAGCACGTCGCCGCTGCGCACGCCGCGCTCGATGGCGCTGGCGATCAGCAGAAGAGCGTCGTCGCCGGTCAGATGGCCGTAGCTGTCATTGATCATCTTGAAGTGATCGGCGTCGATGATCAGCAGCGCGCCGCGATCGGATTTGCGCCGGGAGCCGTCGAGGGCGGCAAAGAAGCTTTCGCGGTTGAGCATGCCGGTCATGTCGTCGCGGCTCGCCTTTTCCGACAGGCGCCGGTGCGCGGTGGCAAGCTGGGCATGCGCCCGGGCGAGTTCGCGATGCGCGCTTTTCAGCCTGTCGGTTTGCCAGAAGGTGGTGGCGCTGGCGATCCAGGCCAGGATCAGCGGGAACACGGTGGAGGTCAGCCAGATCGCGCGGCTGAGCGGGACGCCCAGTGCCGGCATGATGATCAGCGTCAACAAAAGCGAGATGGCTACCGAGGCGCACGCGACCGCGGCGGACTTCAGAAATAGGCGATTCATCGCTGAATCCCACAGAACCGCTTCTGTGCCAGCAAGCGCTGAAGGCGACCTTTCGGCGATGGCTAAAATTTGAAACGACACGCGATTTTCGCCGCGCGCGGCGCGCATAAGTTGTGGATAAATCCCCTGTCGAAGATTCTATTTCGTGCCATAAGGAGCCCATGACCACGCTGCCAGACCCCGCCCGCTTCGCCCATGTCACGGACTGGGTGTTCGATCTCGACAACACGCTTTACCCGCACCATTCGAACCTGTTCGCGCAGATCGACGTGAAGATGACGGCCTATGTCGGCGAGCTGTTGACGCTGCCCCGCGATGAGGCGCGCAAGCTGCAGAAGGAACTCTACCTGGAGTATGGCACCACGCTGAACGGGCTGATGACGCGCCACGGCATCGACCCGGACGACTTCCTCGAAAAGGTGCATGACATCGACTATTCCTGGCTGGTGCCCGACCCGGTGCTCGGGGCAGCGATCCGCCAGCTTCCCGGGCGCAAGTTCATCTTCACCAATGGCGACCGCAGGCATGCCGAGCGCACCGCGCGACAGCTCGGCATCCTCGAGCATTTCGACGACATCTTCGATATCGTCGCGGCCGGGCTCAACCCCAAGCCGGCGCGCCAGACCTATGAGCGGTTCGCCGAGCTGCATTCCGTCACCGGCCACAATGCGGTGATGTTCGAGGACCTTGCCCGCAATCTCTCGGTGCCGAAAGCGCTGGGCATGACGACGGTGCTGGTGGTGCCGCGTAATTTCGAGCCGACCTTCGCGGAGATCTGGGAGCGCGACCCGGCCAATGAGGACGACGTCGATTTCGTCACCGACGACCTCGCCAGCTTCCTGACGGCGATCGTCGAAGTTACGGCGTGACCGGATCGCCGGCGCATGCCGCCCGTGCGCAGCGGCGCAGGCGGCATGCTGAACGTTGGGCATCGGCTATTTCAGCGTGAAGTCCGGGATCGTGCCGGGCGGCAGTCCCAGCCGGCCATTCAGGTCCTTCAGGAACCGGCACCAGTCTGGAGTGCCGCCAGTTCCTTGGCCGTTGCCATTGCCGTCCGACGCGCTGCCGTTGCCGAAGCCGTTGCCGCAATTGGCGTTACCGTTGAAGTTGCCGGCGTTTCCGTTGCCGTTGAAGTTGCCGGTGTTGCCAAGGCCGTTGGCAACACCGATCGGAAGGTCGGCAATCCTGACCAGGGCCGAGGCGTCGGCGGCAAGCATCGCGGCAAGCAGCGTGCCGAGCGCGAGGCTGTTTCCATCAAGCAGCCTCGCCGCCAATTGGCGCTTGCGAGGCGAAGCGGACCTCGGCGATCTCGGACCGGTCATCGGTTGTTTCCCCGGCCGTTGAAATTGCCGTTGAAGGCCCCGACATTGCCATTGCCGTTGTAGGAGCCGCCGTTGAAGTTGCCGTTCCCGGCGCCGATATTGCCGTTGCCGTCATATTCGCCGGTGTTGCCGTTGCCGTTGAAGGCACCGACATTCTGATTTCCGCTCGTCGACGATGTGTTGTCGTTGCCGTTGAAGGCGCCGACATTGCCGGTGCCGCTGTTGAAGGCGCCGACATTGCCGCTGCCGCTGTTCTTGTAACCGACATTGCCGCCCGAGAAACCGAGCGGATTCATGCCGCGGACATCCGAACCGATGGACTGGCCGTAGCGGCCGACGCTTTGCTGGACGCGTGACATGCTGAAGGCCTGGGTGCCTGTCGTGCCGTCGGCTTTCGCGGCGGTGACGCTGAGCAGGCCCAGGCACAGCGCCATTGGGACGCGCGATTTCATGTGCGAACTCCTTCCATAACTTCGCTTTGAAAAAACTGGGACCGCCGGCGACACGTCGCGAAAGCCTTGCGCGGGGGGACGGCGCTGGCTCGGCGATCCCAGAAGCGTCAGCATCTTTCGATGCTACTGGTTGGCGTTGCCGTTGCCGTTGCCGTTGCCCATGCCCCAGTTTCCGTTGCCGTTGGCATTGCCATTGCCGAGGCCGAAGTTGGCATTGCCGTTCAGGTTGCCGTTGCCGAGGCCGAAATTCCCGTTGCCGTTGCCGTTGCCGTTCGCGGCGCCGGCGTTGAGGTTGCCGTTGTAGTTGCCGTTGAAGGCGCCGGCATTCGCGTTGCCGTTGCCATTGCCGTTGCCGAAGCCGAAATTGCCGTTGCCGTTGAAGTTGCCGTTGAAGGCGCCGGTATTGGCGTTGCCGTTGCCATTGCCGTTGCCGACGCCGACGTTGCCGTTGCCGTTGCCGTTGCCGCTGCCGATCGAAACAGCGGACGCCGTACCGGTCAGAGCCGACAGGACAACCGCAGCCAGAATGATCTTCCTCATGACGTTCTCCTTGGTTTGCGTTGAACTTCCCGGCCGCAACAAAGATGGCCGAGACGACGCAAGAAGAATGCGCGCAGAAATGGCGACCGGACATTCGGGCTGATCGGCATGTCCTGTCAGTTTTTCAGCTGATGTCCTTGTCGGGAAAAGCCGACGGGACCGGGAAAAAACTGACAGGCATAAGGGCGTATGTGGGTGTATATTACACAGAGAGACAGAAATTCGGGGCCTTTTCTCACAAATCCGTGAACGGCAAGTCCTATCGAGCAATTCCAGGAAAAGCGTGGAACGGTTTTCCGCCTGGATTTTCTTCAAACAAGGGGACGTAGCGGCAAGAGAACAGAAGGGGCGATGCGGGCTGGTATCGACACGCGCGAGAGCGACACTTCAAAGTCCCGGCGCCGGAGACTGGCGCGGCGCTTGATCGCCGTGCAGGAAGAACAGTGCCGGCGCCTGTCGCGCGAGCTTCACGACGATCTCGGCCAGATGCTGGCCAGTGTCGCGCTCGAACTGCACGGCATCCGCGCAGGGTCCCCGGCACAGGGTGAGCGCCTCACGCGGGCTGCCATGCTCGTCGATCAGTTGAGCGCCAGGGTACACGCCGCCGCCTGGAATTTGCGGCCCGCCGACCTGGATCACCTGGGGCTTCGCGCCTGCGTCGAGGACCTCGCCGCCATGCTGTGCGCTCAGCTCGATATCCCTTGCGACATGGACCTGGAAGCGCTTTCGCGGTCACTCGCCCCCGAGATTGCCCTGACCCTGTACCGTGTCGCGCAAGAGGCGCTTACCAACATCGGCAAGCATGCTCAGCCGCGCCGCGCGAGCGTGACGGCCCATATCTGCGATGGCCGGCTGCGCCTTACGATCGAGGACGATGGCCGCGGGTTCGATCCCGACGCCACGCTCGGCTCCCACGCCCTGGGGCTTGCGGGAATGAGAGAGCGCCTGGCGCTGATCGGAGGCGAGCTGTCGATTGAAACCGCCAGGGGCAGGGGGACCACCCTCTATGCCGATGTGCCCCTCTTTGCCGATATGCCCTCGACGGACTGAGGGTCGGCCTGGCCGCAGGCGGCACGATCTTCGACGGCAATGTGATCCGCTCCAGGCATTTGTTCTCGCACGATCCTGAACGAAACCACGACAGCGCTCCAGCTTCGCGACGGGCTACGTGAAGCGCGCCACATCCGAGACCACTGGCTGCGGCTTACAATCAGCGCGAGGGTTCGACGAGATGTCCGACCCACTGCTCCCGCTCAGGGTTTGCAGGCATAGACGCGCTCCTCCCGTCGTCCGGGACGAGCTGTCATGAACCATCAAGGGCAAGGGGATCTCTCCACGTGATGGACCTTTGACAGGCTGATGGAGGTTAAGGGTGTCGCGTAGAAGGATATTCGTGGTTGATGACCACCCGATCGTCCTGTCCGGCATCGGCGCGATGATCGATGGCCAGGTGGACATGACGATCGTCGGACTTGCGGCGAATGCGGACGAGGCCCTCGAAACCATCGGCAAGGCCCTGCCTGACGTCGCGGTGATCGATATCTCGCTTCCTGGCGTCAATGGGGTCATGCTCATCGAGCGGCTTCTCGAAAGGTACCCCAGCCTCAAGTGCATCGCGCTGACGGCTCATGAGGATCCCGGCTGCCTGCGTCAGGTGCTGGCCGCGGGCGGCAGGGGGTTTGTGGTCAAGCGGTCGACGACCACAGATCTGCTGCAAGCCATCCGCTGCGTGCTGGCCGGCGACAACTACGTCGACCCGGCACTGGCCGCGCGCATCCTCAGCCCACGCAGCAGCGTGCAAGGCGATGCCGGCAATTTGAGCGAACGGGAGCGATCGGTCATCCAGCTGGTGGCCTTCGGCTACAGCAACAAGGAGATCTCCTCGCGGCTCAATCTCAGCATAAAGACCATCGAGACCTACCGGACCAGGGCAACCGACAAGCTCGAACTCCACTCCCGGGCGGCCATCGTGCGCTTCGCGCAATCGGTCGGATGGCTGGCCGAGCTGCAATAGCGGACAGCGTCGGCCCAGGGGCGAGTTGCGGGGCCGGTCAGAGATTGTAGAAGCGGCTGATGATCGCCCAGGCCTCGTCGGCGGTGTCGACGAAATCGATGATGTCCTGGTCGCCGGGCGTGATGGTGCCTTGCTCGGCGAGGAAATCGAGATCGATCGCGCGCTGCCAGAAGGCCTTGCCGAACAGGATCACCGGCACGCGCTCCATGCGGCCGGTCTGGATCAACGTCAGCGTCTCGAAGAATTCGTCCATCGTGCCGAACCCGCCCGGGAACACCGCGACGGCCTTGGCGCGCATGACGAAATGCATCTTGCGAATGGCGAAATAGTGGAAGTTGAAGCAGAGCTCGGGCGTCACATAGGCGTTCGGCGCCTGCTCGTGCGGCAGCACGATGTTGAGGCCGATGGACGGCGCGCCGACATCGTCGGCGCCGCGGTTTCCCGCCTCCATGACGCCAGGCCCGCCGCCGGTGACGACGACGAATTCGCGATAGTAGGACCCCGCCGAATGCTGCGAGCAGAGACGGGCGAATTTACGCGCCTCTTCGTAATAGCGGCTGTTCAGCTCGAGGTTCTTCTTCTGCGTCTCGTTCTTCGCCGCCCAGGCGTCGCCGCCGGGCTCCGGAATGCGAGCGCCGCCGAACAGGATGACGGTCGACTGGATGCCACGCTCGGCGAGGATCATCTCCGGCTTCAGCAGCTCGAGCTGCAGCCTGACGGCTCGCAATTCGCGACGCGTCATGAAGTCGGGATCGTTCCAGGCCAGCCTGTAGGTGTCGGCGCGTGTCTGCGGCGTATCCGGCACGCTCTTTGCCCGCTCCAGATCCTCATCCGAATGCGGCAGCGGCGTCCATCCCGCCTTTTCCATGGGAGTCATCAAATCCACCCGTCCATTTTCTCCACTTGCGCCGTCCCGTGACGCAGTCGCGATTGACCCCTATCAGACCTTCACATAGGGTCCGCGCGACTTTGAAACAGGTTAAGGCGCTGCCCCTTAACAGCTTGGTAACGGAGCAAATTGATGTCGAAGCCCGATCTGGCGAGCCTCGAAAAGACCATCGAGAAGGCTTTTGACGAGCGCGACACGATTTCGACCGCGACGCGGGGCGAAACGCGCGACGCCATCGAGGCCGCGCTCGACCTGCTCGACCGCGGCGCCGCCCGTGTCGCCGAGCGCCAGGCCGACGGCAAGTGGCACGTCAACCAGTGGCTGAAGAAAGCAGTGCTGCTCTCGTTCCGGCTGAACCCGATGGAGATCATCAAGGGCGGTCCCGGCCAGGCGGCCTGGTGGGACAAGGTGCCGTCGAAGTTCGACGGCTGGGGCGCGGTGGATTTCGAGAAGGCCGGTTTCCGCGCAGTGCCGTCGTCGATCGTGCGCCGCTCGGCCTACATCGCGCCGGGTGCCGTGCTGATGCCATCCTTCGTCAATGTCGGCGCCTATGTCGATTCGGGCACCATGGTCGACACCTGGGTCGGGGTCGGCTCCTGCGCCCAAATCGGCAAGAACGTGCATCTTTCGGGCGGCGTCGGCATCGGCGGCGTGCTGGAACCGATGCAGGCCGGCCCGACCATCATCGAGGACAATTGCTTCATCGGCGCGCGCTCGGAAGTGGTCGAGGGCTGCATCGTGCGCGAGGGCTCGGTGCTGGGCATGGGCGTGTTCATCGGCCAGTCGACAAAGATCGTCGATCGCGCCACCGGCGAGGTGTTCTATGGCGAAGTGCCGGCCAATTCGGTGGTCGTCGCCGGCTCGATGCCGGGCAAGCCGCTGCCCAATGGCGAACCCGGCCCTAGCCTCTACTGCGCCGTGATCGTCAAGCGGGTCGACGCCAAGACCCGCTCCAAGACGTCGATCAACGAGCTGCTTCGCGATTGATCTTTTCCGCGAACAGACGCACCTTCCGCCGGCGCGACATTCCGTCGCGCGGGTTCAACACGGAGGGGCGTCATGGACTGGAAGTATCTTCTGACCAGCTTCGAGGGCCGCATCAACCGAGCCAAGTTCTGGGCCGGCATCGGCATATTCATTGCCATCGGCATCGTTGCCTTCATCCTCGATTCGATCCTCGGCACTCGTTTCACCACGGCCAGCGGCGGCCAGGTCGGCATCATCGGTATCATCGTCACGCTGGCATCGATCTATTTCGCGTTTGCTCTTTACGCCAAACGCTGGCACGACCGTAACAAGTCGGGCTGGTGGACGCTGATCGGCCTCATACCCATCATCGGCGGCATCTGGTTGCTTGTGGAACTCGGCATCCTTGAGGGCACCAGGGGCGCCAATCAGTATGGACCGGATCCGCTTGCCTGAAAAATCCGACCTTACCTGGCTTTTCTTCAAAACCTCGGGCCGCGTCAGCCGCGCGGCCTATTTTCTCGGCGGATTGCTGGTCGCCATCGTCCAGGCGTTTCCGCTCTATCGCTTCACGCTGGTGCCGGAGGGTTCGCCCGAGAGCAACATGTGGTCGTTCATCTTCCTGATCGCCTTTGTCGGCTCGCTCTGGTCGAACATCGTTCTGGCGGTGAAGCGGCTGCACGATCTCGACAAGCCGGGCATCGCGGCGCTGGTGCTGTTCGTGCCGGTCGTCTCGATCGTCGCCTTCCTCGTGCTGTGCCTGTTTCCGGGGCAACCCGGGCCCAACCGCTATGGCAGGCGCACCAACGCGCCGGCCGATTCCTGAGCGACCATCTTTCGCCATGCGCTACCGCACGCTCGATCCGAAACTGATCATCGAGACCGCCGAACGGCTGGAGGAGCGCGTCGCCGAGCGTTTTCCCGACGCCGGCCTTCGCGGCGTCGCCGCCGAACTGGTGTCGCTGTCGCGCGACCTGGCAAAGGGCGCCAAGGCGCTGGAGGCGCCGCTTTGGTGGCTGCGCGGCCTGATCGCCGCCGCCGTCGTCGCCGGCGCGCTGGTGTTCGTCTTCGTCGGCACCATCCTGCCGCTCGACCGGCTTTCGCGGACCAGCGACGCCGTCCAGTCGGTGCAAGGCATCGAAGCCTCGCTCAACATGTTCATCCTCGCCATCGTCGGCTTCCTGGCCCTCATCCGCACCGAGGAGCGCATCAAGCGCAAGCAGGTGTTCCGCCAGCTGCACGGCCTGCGCTCGCTGATCCACGTCATCGACATGCACCAGCTGACCAAGGACCCGGCGACGCTGTCGGCCAATTTCAAGCCGACCTCGCATTCGCCGGCCCGCATCACCAATGCCGCCGACCTCGCCCGCTACCTCGACTATTGCTCGGAGATGCTGTCGATCACCGGCAAGATCGCGGCGCTGTTCGCGCAGTCGGTCAATGACGACGTGGTCATCGACGGCGTCAACGACGTCGAGAACCTGGCCTCCAACCTGTCGCGCAAGATCTGGCAGAAGATCACCCTGATCGACGATCAGGTCTGACCGCTTCCGGCGCCAGCCCCGGCGGACCGCGCCGTGCCGCCTCGGCCTCGCGTACCAGGGCGGCGACGCGTTCCGTCATCGGCGCCGGCACGCCGGAGCGTTCGGCGAGCGCGAGCACCGCGCCCTGCAATTCGCCGATCTCCGTCGGCCGGCCGCGCCGCAGGTCGTCCCACATGGACGAACGCGCCTCGGGGTCGATGGCCAGCATGCGGCGCGCCAGCCGCCGGAACAGCCAGTCGGGCAGGCCGAGCACCTTGGGCAGCAGCGCCGGACGCAGGCCGGCAATGCGCGCCGGCCGGATGCCCGACGCCAGCATCGCCGCCAGCGCCTCGTCGATCTGGGCTGCCAGGATCAGCCGCCAGCGGCGGTCGGCCAGTTCGGTTGCCAACGGCTGATCGGACAGCGCCACCAAGGCGTTGTTGAGGTTCATCAAAAGCTTGCCCCACAGCACCGCCTTCATATCGACATGGGTTTCGACGCCAAGCCCTTCGACGTCGAGCAGGCCGGCAAGGCCGGCCACGCCGTCCTCGATCATCACCTTGCCCTCGCTGGCGCGATGCACGTGAAACGGCGCCTCGCCCTCCGGTGTCTGCACGACATTGAACGGCACCATGCCGGCAAGCACGTGTCGCCCGGCAAGCCTTGCCCGCAGTTTCTCGGCATTGTCGACGCCGTTCTGCAGGCTGACCACCACTGCTTCCGGGCTGGCATGCGCCGCAATGAGCGCGGCCATCTCCTCGGTGGCGCCGCTCTTGACCGTCACCAGGACGATATTGGCGCCGGCCAGGGCCTCGGCTGGATCGGCGGTGACGGAAAGCGCCGCGGGCGCGATGCGGCGGTCGCGGTCATCGAGGTCGCTGACCCGCAAGCCATCCTTGCGCAACGCCGCCTCGACGCGCGGGCGCGCCAGCAAAGCCACCTTGCGTCCGGCGAGCGCAAGGCAGCCGCCGACATAGCAGCCGATACTGCCGGCGCCGGCAATGGCGATGGTCTTTTCTTCCCTGGCCATGCGATAGTCTCACCTTGGTCTGCGACTATACGACATGAAAACCATAATGTCGGCGCCATGGCCGGCCATGACGTCTGGTCGTGACAGGCCTTTCGCTTTCGATTATCGCTTTGCCCATGAAATTGCCCACCGACCCCGCCGCAAACCTTGCCGCCCTGATCCGCTGCCCCTCGGTGACGCCCGCCGAAGGCGGCGCGCTCGCCGCGCTGGAGACGATGCTGAAGCCGCTCGGCTTCGCCGTCGAGCGTCCGGTGTTCTCTGAAGACGGCACGCCGGACATCGAGAACCTTTATGCAAGGCGCTCCGGCAACGGACCGCATCTGATGTTCGCCGGCCATACCGATGTGGTGCCGGTCGGCGACGAGACGGCCTGGACGCACCCGCCCTTCGCCGCCGAGATCGCGAATGGCGAAATGTATGGCCGCGGCGCCGTCGACATGAAGGGCGGCATCGCCTGCTTCATCGCGGCGGTGGCGCGCCATGTCGAGAAGGCGGGCGGGCCGAAGGGCTCTGTCTCGCTGCTGATCACCGGCGACGAAGAAGGGCCGGCGATCAACGGCACGGTGAAGCTGCTCGAGTGGGCGGCGGGCAAGGGCGAGAAATGGGACGCCGCGATCGTCGGTGAGCCGACCAATCCGGACACGCTCGGCGACATGATCAAGATCGGCCGGCGCGGCTCGATCTCCGGCAGCGTGACCGTCAACGGGCGCCAGGGCCACGCCGCCTATCCGCAGCTTGCAGACAATCCGGTACGCGGGCTGATCAGCCTGGTCGACACCCTGCTCCATCCGGTGTTCGACAAGGGGACCAAGGATTTCCAGCCGACCAATCTGGAGGTCACCTCGATCGACGTCGGCAATCCGGCCACCAACGTCATCCCGGCCAAGGCGACGGCCACCTTCAACATCCGCTTCAACGACACCTGGACGGCCGAGACCATCCAGGCCGAGATCCACAACCGCCTCGACCAGGCGGCCGGGCGCAAGAAGTACCGGCCAGGCAAGAAGACCCCGGTCGACTACGAGCTCGTCTGGCGCGACCGGCCGAGCCACGTCTTCCTGACCCGCGACGAGCGGCTGATCGAGACGCTGAGCGGTTCGGTCAAGGCGACGGTCGGCAGGAAGCCGGCGCTTTCCACCTCCGGCGGCACATCGGACGCCCGCTTCATCAAGGACTATTGCCCGGTGGTCGAGTTCGGACTGGTCGGCCAGACCATGCATATGGTCGACGAACGCGTCGCGCTTGCCGATCTGGAAACGCTGACCGGGATCTATCAGCGCTTCATAGAAGACTGGTTCGGGCAGGACCATGCTGTCGGCTGATGAAACCTACGCCTCGCTGGCCGGCGCCTGGCGGCTGATGCTCGGCAAGGTCGACGGGTTGCGCCTGCTCGACCTGTCGGCGGACGGTTTCTGGAACTCCTTCTTCGCCATCGTCGTGGCCGCGCCGGCGCTGATCGTCGGCTGGGTCGGCATCGCCAATGAGATCGGCGATCCGAACGCCTTTGCCGGCCGCTTCAGCATGCTTCTGCGGCTGGCGACCGTCGATATCGGCTCCTGGGTGCTGCCGCTGGTCGGCCTGGCGCTGATCGCGCCGCGCGTCGGCATTGGCGGCCGCTTCGTCCATTATGTCGTGGCCAGCAACTGGGCGTCGGCGATTATCGCCTGGCTGATGCTGCCGTCGGCGCTGATCCGGCTTTTCCTGCCGTCGACCGACGAGGTCCCCGGGCTGGTGTCGCTGCTCCTGTTCGCGGTCTCGATGATACTGACCTGGCGCATGACCAATGCCGTGATCGGCAGGGGCGCCGCCGTCGGCACCGCGGTCTTCGCCGGCATGTTCGTGGCCTCGCTGGCGGTGCTGTTCGGGCTGCAGGCGCTGCTCGGCATCACCATCCCGACGGGGGTCGAGGGCTAGGATCCTTCCGGATAATCGACGCCGATGAGGAACAGCCCGTCGGGCGGCGCCACCTGGCCGCAGGCGGCGCGGTCCTGGGCGTCGAGCGCAGCCTTGAGATCGGCGGCGATCCAGGAGCCGTCGCCGACGCGCCTCAGCGAACCGACCATCGAGCGCACCTGATTGTGCAGGAAGGAGCGCGCCGAGCTCCGCACCTCGATCATGTCGCCCGAACGGCTGACGTCGAGCCGGTCGAGCGTGCGAACCGGGCTTTCGGCCTGGCACTGGGTCGAGCGGAAAGTCGTGAAATCATGGCGGCCGAGCAGCACTTTGGCCGCCTCGTGCATGGCCTCGGCGTCGAGCCGCTTCGGCACCCACCAGACCTTGCCCTTCTCCAGCGCCGCCGGAGCGCGCCGGTTGAGGATGCGGTAGAGGTAGTGGCGGCCGGTGGCGGAGAAGCGGGCATCGAAGCCGTCGGCGACGACAGCGGCCTTGAGGATGGCGATGCGAGCGCCGGCGGCCTGCAGATGCGCGTTGACGGCGTCGCGCACCTTGTCGCCCGGCCAGGCTTTGACCAGGTCGACATGCGCCACCTGGGCGGTGGCGTGCACGCCTGCATCGGTGCGGCCTGCGGCGCGGAGCCTTACCGCCTCGCCGCAGAACTTTTCGATCGCCTGCTCGATCGCCTGCTGCACCGAAGGCTGATCCGCCTGCTGCTGCCAGCCGGCAAAAAGGCTGCCGTCATATTCGATGTCGAGGCGAAAACGCGGCATATCAGGCGGCGGCTCGCCACTTGAAGCGCGCCGCGCCTGAACGGCCTCGTGCGACGCGCTTCAAGTTCTTATTTTCATGCATGTCGTTGTCCCAAAACCGCCACGCACTTTTGGGCGACATGCGTCAGGCGGCAAGCGCGGTGAAGGCCGAAGCGTAGACCAGCTTGCCGGCCTCGGGAGCATCGCCCCAGGCCAGCGCCTGCAGCGCCTCGCCCTGGTACTCGCTCTCGAATTTCTCGGCGCGCGCATGGGTGTAGCCGAAGCGGCCGTAATAGGACGGATCGCCGAGCACCACGGCAAGCCGCTCGCCGGCTTCCTTGAGGCGGACATGCGCCTCGCGGATCAGGGCGCCGCCGATGCCGGTGCCGTGGAAGGACGGCTCGACTGCCAGCGGCGCCAGCGCCACGGCCGCGAACTGCTTGGCGCCCTTCTGGACGAAAAGCCGGGAGAACAGGATATGGCCGACCACCTGGCCGTCCTCTTCCGCCACCAGCTCGACGACGGCATCGCCGCCGGTGACCAGCGCGTCGACCAGTCCGGCCTCCGCCTGCTGGCCGAAGGCATGCTCTTCGACGAGGCGGATCGCCTCGCGATCCCGCGGCGTCGCCGCGCGTATCGACATCATGCTCATGAGAGTTTCGTTCCTTTTTCGATCTTGGCCCCGCGCAAGAACTCCTGCGCGGCGGCGGGCTTTCCGCCCGCCCGTTGAACTTCGACCAGCCGGACCGCGCCTGACCCGCAGGCGACCGTCAGCCGGTCATCGAGAATTCCTCCCGACTCGCCGACGCCATCCGAGAGCGTCGAGCGAAGCAGTTTCAGCCGCTCCATGCGGCCGCCAATGTCGACCTCGCACCACGCGCCCGGAAAAGGCGAGAGGCCGCGAATGTGATTGTGGACTTCGCCGGCAGGCCGCGTCCAGTCTACGCGTGTCTCCGATTTATCGATCTTTCGGGCGTAGGTCACCCCCACAGTCGCCTGTTGGGCAAATGTCAGATAATTTATCCCCAACTGCGCGAGCGCTTCCACCATCAGCGAAGCGCCCTGAGCCATCAGACGGTCATGCAGTTCGCCGGCGGTCATATCGGGTTCGATGGCGCATTTTTCAAGCAACGCCACCGGTCCGGTGTCCAAACCCTCCTCCATGCGCATCACCATCATGCCGGTTTCGGCATCGCCGGCCATGATGGCGCGCTGGATGGGAGCCGCTCCGCGCCAGCGCGGCAGAAGCGAGGCATGGCCGTTCAGGCAGCCGAGCCTGGCCCCCTCGAGAACGGCCTTTGGCAACAAAAGCCCATAGGCGACGACCACGGCGACATCGGCACGCAGCGCGGCGAATGCCTGCTGCTCGGCCTCGCCCTTGAGCGATGTCGGGGTGCGGACCTCGACGCCCAGCCGCTCCGCCTCGCGCTGCACGGGCGACGGCGTCAGCTCCAGCCCGCGCCGGCCGGCGGCACGCGGCGGCTGCGTGTAGACGGCGACGATTTCATGGCCGGCTTCGGCAATCGCGCGCAGCGTCGGCACGGAAAACTCCGGCGTGCCCATGAAGATGACGCGAAGGGGCATGACCCCTAGCCCACCAGCTTGCCCGGCGCCTTGTCCTTGGCGAGCTTCTTGAACTTCTTCACCACCATGTCGCGCTTCAGCTTCGAGATGTGGTCGATGAACAGCACGCCGTTGAGATGGTCGATCTCGTGCTGCAGGCAGGTCGCCATCAGCCCTTCGGCCTGCATCTCCTGCAGCTTGCCGTCGCGGTCGAGATACTTCACTCGCACCGCGGCGGGACGCTCGACCTCTGCGTAATAGTCCGGGATCGACAGGCAGCCTTCCTCATAGACCGAGCGCTGGTCCGAGCTTTCGAGGATTTCCGGATTGATGAAGACATGCGGCGCCGGCGTCTCGTCCTCCTTGGCGAGGTCGATGACCAGCATGCGCAGTGGCTCGCCGATCTGGATCGCCGCCAGGCCGATGCCGGGGGCGTCGTACATGGTGTCCAGCATGTCGCCGGCCAGTTTGCGCAAGGGCGCATCGACGCGCTCGACCGGTTTGGACAGCTGGCGCAGGACGGGATCGGGAAGGATGATGAGCGGCTTGATCGACATGGCGTCTCACCTAAGACGTCATGCGAAAAGCGTCAACCGGGGCGCTTTCGCCCTGTTCACGTTTTGATCTGTGCCGGAGAGCCGAATCATCTATGCTGCCCGCATGAACGACCTGAGCTCCATCCTTTCCGAACCCGTGGCCCGGCTCGGCGCCAGCACGATCACGCTCGGCCATATGCTGGCCTTCGGCGCTGTCCTTTTTCTCGGCCTCTTCCTTGCGCTGGTCATCGCGCTGTGGCGCTCGGCCAGGGCGCGGACGATAGCAGCCGCGGAAGCCGCCGACCATGCCCGCGACGCCGAGGCGCGGATGGCGGGCATCCTACAGGCGCAGGCCGAGATGCAGGGCCGCATGGGCGCGATTGCCGAAGTGTTCGGGGCGCGGCAGGCCGAGCTCACCCAGTCGATCGGCCAGCGTCTCGACGCCATGACCGGCCGCATCGGCCAGACCATGACCGAGCAAACCAAATCGACGCATGAGAGCCTGGCCAAACTGCAGGAACGACTGGCGGTGATCGACACGGCGCAAGGCAACATCCAGTCGCTGGCCGGCCAGGTCGTGCAGTTGCAGGCGATCCTCTCCAACAAGCAGACGCGCGGCGCCTTCGGCCAGTCGCGCATGGAGGCGATCGTCGCCGACGGCCTGCCGCATGGCGCCTACGAATTCCAGGCGACCCTGTCGAACGGCAGCCGGCCCGACTGCCTGGTACGGATGCCGAACGGCGCGCCCTCGCTCGCCGTCGATGCCAAGTTCCCGCTCGAAGCCTGGAACGCGATCCGCGCCGCCGAAGGCGCGGAGATGCAGAAGGCCGCGGCGCAGGCCTTCCGGCGCGATATCGAGGTGCATATCCGCGATATCGCCGACAAATACCTGCTCCAGGGCGAGACGCAGGACACCGCCTTCATGTTCGTACCGTCGGAATCGGTGTTCGCAGAGATCCACGAGAATTTCGAGGCGGTGGTGCAGAAGGCGCACCGGGCCCGCGTCGTCATCGTCTCGCCGTCGCTGTTGATGCTGTCGATCCAGGTCATCCAGGCGATCCTGAAGGACGCCCGCATGCGCGAGCAGGCGCATCTGATCCAGGGCGAGGTGATCCGGCTGATGGAGGATGTCGGGCGTGTCGACGAGCGGGTACGCCGGCTGCAGACGCATTTTACCCAGTCGGCGAAAGACATCGACGACATCCTGGTCTCGACGTCGAAAGTGACCAAGCGCGGCCAGAAGATCGAGGCGCTGGAGTTCGGCGAAGGCGAAGCCGAGGCGCCGCGCAAGGCTGAAGCGGGGACGCGGGTGGCCGATTCCAAGACCGGCCAGCTCAGGCTGCGGGTTGTCGAGGACGGCGACTGAGGCGGGCGCCCTATTGCTCCTCGAGCGTCGTCATGCCTTCGAATTCAGGCAGCCAATGCAGCGCCGAGCGGTGCCAGACCTGTCTTCTGGGAACGAGCTCCTCGCGCTGACGGGCTGTGCCGACCCGGATGCCGTAGATTTTCGGCCCGTCGCCCACCGACGTGGCATAGAGATGCGAACCGCATTCGCCGCAAAAGCCCTGTGCGCGCTTGGCGCCGCTCGATCCTGTTTTGATGTAGACCTTCGGTGTGCCCTTGGTAATCCGGTATTGGTCTTCTGGCGCGCCAACTGTCACGCGAAAGGCTGTTCCGGTCAGCTGCTGGCAATCAGTACAGTGGCAGATACCGGTCTTTTCCGGGTCGACCTCAGCCTCATAGGTGATGGCGCCGCAATGGCACCCGCCGTCAATCCTCATCGGTAACCTCCTCCAGAATTCGCGACGATCTTAGCGGGACAAGGCCGCGAGGCAACAGCGCAGCGCTAGTCCAAAGCCGGATCGGAGGCAGCGTCGATCAGCTTGCGGCGGCGCTCCCAGGTGCCGGTGGTTTGCGGCTTGACGAACAGCCGGGTGATCTCCGGCATCTCGGTTTTCAGCAGCGCTTCCAGCCGCTCGACGCAGGCCTCGATCTCGGGCGCCGTCAGATGGTCTTCGAACTCGACGCTCAGACCGGCGACGATCTCTTGCGGTCCCATGTGGACGGTGAGAACGCCGTTCGCCCGCTGCACCGCCGGATCCCGCTGCACGATGGCAAGCACCTTGTTCTGCACCTGCGGCGATGCCGGCTCGCCGATGAGCAGGCCCTTGCTTTCGCGCGCCAGGAAGATCGCGGTCGAACCGAGGATCAGCGCGATGCCGATCGAGGCGGCGCCGTCGAGCTCGGGCATTGCAAAGACTTCCGCCGCCAATATGCCGGCAAAGGCGACGATCAGGCCAAGCAGTGCCGCGCTGTCCTCGAACAGCACCGTATAGACGCTCGGATCCTTGCTGAGCCGCACCGCCTCGAACCAGCCCAGTCCGCCCTTCTCGCGGCGGAATGCGGTCAGCGCCACATACCAGGAACTGCCCTCGAACAGGAAGGAGAGGCCGAGCACGACATAATTCACCCTGACATTGGCGACCGGCTCCGGCGCCATGATGTGCACCACGCCTTCGTAGAACGACACGCCGGCGCCAAGCGCGAAGACGAGGAGGGCGACGATGAAGCTCCAGAAATAGAGCTCACGGCCATGGCCGAGCGGATGGCTGCGGTCGGGCGGGCGGGCGGCGCGATGCATGCCGTAGAGCAGCAGGCCGCCATTGCCGGTGTCGACCAGCGAATGCACGCCCTCCGAAAGCATTGCCGAGCTGCCGGTGAAGGCCGCGGCGGCGAATTTGGTCAACGCGATCGCCAGATTGCCGGCAAGCGCCGCGTAGATGACCTTTTTCGATCCGCCATGCCCTGCCATGCCGCGCTGTCCCGGTTGACGCCTTGAGCTTAATGCATGTCGTCCAAAATCGCGCCGCGGTTTTGGGGGAACGCATCAAGACAGAGACTTAAAGCGCGACGCCCGAATCCGTTTCGTCATGACGCGCAATAACGACCGGGGCCGTCGGAGCTCCCCAGGCGATTCGCCGGCGAAAACCGGTTGACAGCGGCCAGGCCGCCGCGCGCGTCCGACAATGTCCTCTTGCAGTCCGGCTTTTCTCTTGTTTCACTTCGTTGCCCACAATCGGAGGAACGAATCATGGCTAAAGGTGCGATGAAGGCGGGCAAGGAAGCCCGTAAGCCGAAGAAGGACGCGAAGAAGCCCGCCGCGGCCCCGGCCCTCAAGGCGCCGCCGGTCAAGGCGACGCGGCTCAAGGACAAATAGGCCTCGGCTGATCCGTCCTGGCGCGGATTTTCAACCGGCGGCATGGAGCCATGCTGCCGGTGTTTTGTTGATTGGGGCCGAGGACCGCCTATATCCGCGTGGCGAGGACGACCTCGCTCCTCCCAAAACCCGGCCGGGACGACCCGTGCTTGAATGTGCTGCTCCGCGCGCCGGTTTCGCAAGATCGTGCGCCGTGAGGGCACGCAGCGAATGGAGCGTTGCCGATGTCGTGGATCTATCTGTTTTTCGCCGGCCTGTTCGAGATCGGCTGGGCGATCGGCCTGAAATACACTGACGGCTTCTCGAAGCTGGTGCCGACGGTGCTGACCGTCGCCTCAATGATCGTCAGCCTCGGCCTGCTCGGCCTGGCGCTGAAGGAGCTGCCCGTCGGCACGGCCTATGCGGTGTGGACCGGCATCGGCACCGTCGGCACCGCGCTGCTGGGCATCTGGCTGCTCGGCGAGCCGGCGACCGTGGTTCGGCTCGCCTGCATCGGCCTCATCGTCTGCGGCATCGCCGGCCTGAAGCTGGTGGCCTGATGTTTGCCGCGAGGCAAACGCGTTCGGGGCCGCCCCTGGCGACCCTGAACCTGTTCTTCGAACGAAACCGCTGTTAGCGGGCCGAGAACCCCGGAGGCGTCCGGCCGACACGCGCCTTGCGCGCGGCATAGCGCGCATCGCGCTTGGCCTTGCGTTCGGCCTCGTCGGCGAGCACGCGCGAAATGCGATCGTTCTCTTCGGCTTCGCGGATCTTGGCCTCCGCCGCAGCCGCCTCTTCGGCGGCAATGCGCGCCGCTTCGGCAGCTGCCTCGCGCTCGGCCTTCTCAGCCGCTTCGCGGGCCAGCTTTTCCTGCTTCAGCCTGGCCTTTTCGGCTTCGCGTATCGCGCGCGCCTCGAGGATCGCCTTGCGTTCGGCCTGTCGCGCCAGCACCGCGGGATCATCCGCGGCCGGCTTTGACTTGAAGCGCTCCAGAAGCGCCTTCTTTGCCTCGTTCGCGGCATTGCGCCGCTCGAAAATGTCTTTTTCCCTGTAGATAGCCAAGTCCACTTCCCTGAAGTCAATTCGCGACGCTTACATACGCGCGAAAACCGATAGTTCAAGCGCCAAAACGGTATGCCAGCTATGAAATTCTGGGCTGTTGCAACTGGGAGACGTCACAGTCCTGCGCGAAAACCGACATGCAGTGTTCACAGTCCGCGCCTCTGGCGGCGCGGCGGGCGGATCGCTATCTCCAGCGCGACGCACAAACATCGAAACAAGGCATCAGGATGGCACGGCATGGAACTCGGTCTCTACACTTTCGCTGACGTCAGCCCCGAGCCCGGGCCGGGCGCCATCGGCCCGCATGAGCGGCTGCGCAATCTGATCGAGGAGATCGAGCTGGCCGACCAGGTCGGCCTCGACGTGTTCGGGCTGGGCGAGCATCACCGCCCCGACTATGCCGCCTCCGCGCCGGTCGTGGCGCTGGCCGCGGCGGCCGAGCGCACCAGGCGCATCAAGCTGACCAGCGCGGTCACCGTGCTCTCCTCCGACGATCCGGTGCGCGTCTTCCAGCAGTTCGCGACGCTCGACCTGCTTTCCGGCGGCCGCGCGGAGATCATGGCCGGGCGCGGCTCCTTCATCGAATCCTTCCCGCTGTTCGGCTTCAATCTGGAAGACTATGACGAGCTGTTCGCCGAGAAGCTCGACCTGCTGCTTGCCATCCGCGATCAGGTCAAGGTGACGTGGCAAGGACGCCTGCGCGCGCCGATCAACGGCCGTGGCGTCTATCCGCGCCCGCTCCAGGAGAAACTGCCGGTCTGGATCGCCATTGGCGGGACGCCGCAGTCCGCGGCCCGTGCCGGCGCGCTCGGCCTGCCGCTGGCGCTCGCCATCATCGGCGGCGAGCCGGCGCGCTTCGCGCCGCTGTTCGAGGTCTATCGCCAGGCCGCCAGACGGGCCGGAACCGATCCGGCAAGCCTCGCCACCAGCCTCAACGTGCACGGCTTCATCGCCGAGACCACCGAGAAGGCGGCGGACGATTTCTACACGCCGCAGGCCGAGGTGATGAACCGCATCGGCCGCGAGCGCGGCTGGGGGCCGACCTCGCGGGCGCATTTCGACCAGTCGCGCGGTCCGAACGGCGCCTTGTTCGTCGGCAATCCCGAACAGGTGGCGGAGAAGATCGTCGCCCAGCACAGGATCTTCGGCAATGACCGCTTCCTGCTGCAGATGGCGATCGGCACCATGCCGCACGCAAAGGTCATGAAGGCGATCGAGCTCTACGGCACCAGGGTGGCGCCGATCGTGCGCAAGGAAACAGCGAAGGCAGCACCAGCCGAACCCGTCGCCTGACGGCGGGCCGGACGCGTTCCAACGACCGAAGCCGCGGCTCCATCTTCGCCGTCGGCGCATTTCCTGTCCGGCCGAAGTCATTGCCGGCTAACGGAACTTTGCCGTCGGAAGCACGTTTTCGCGAGGAAGCCGCATCATCATTTGCGGCGTGCCCGAGGGAAACGATGAAGGCCGAACCGACCGCTTCGGGCACCGGCGCCACCGGGACGCCTGATCCGCGCGAAGACACACGCGCGGATACGCATTTGATACGGTCGCTGCTCATCGGCATCTTCATCCTGATGGCGGTCTATGCGCTCTACTTCGGCCGCGCCTTCTTCATGCCGGTGATCCTAGCCTTCCTGCTGGCGCTGACGCTGACGCCGATCGTGCGCTTCCTGCGCCAGCACGGCGTGCCCGACGCGCTGTCGGCGACGCTCCTGGTGCTGCTGTCGCTGATTTTTGTTGCCGGCGCCGGCTATCTGCTCAGCGGCCCGGTCATCGAGCTCATCAACAACGCGTCCACGATCGGCATGCAGCTGACCGAGCGCCTTGCCCAACTCAGGCAGCCGTTCGAGAAGATCATGCAGATCTCGCACCAGCTGGAAGGCCTGACCCAGACGTCACAGGAGCCCGATGTGCAGAAGGTCGCGGTGGCGCAGTCCGGCATGTTGTCTTCCGCCGCCGGCAACATCCTGTCGGCGGGCACCGGCATCACCATCGTCTTCGTGCTGTCGCTGTTCCTGCTCGCCTCCGGCACGATGTTCTACGAGAAGATCATCCAGTCCTTCGCCAGCCTCAGCGAGAAGAAGCGGGCGCTGCGCGTCGTCTACGACGTCGAGCGCGAGATTTCGCATTACCTGCTCACGGTCACCATCATCAATGCAGGCCTCGGCACGGTGATTGGCCTTGGCCTGTGGGGGCTCGGAATGCCCAACCCAATGGTCTGGGGCGCGGCCGCCGCCTTGCTCAATTTCCTGCCCTATGTCGGCGCGTTGATGACGATCATACTTGTCACCGTCATCGCGCTGATCAGCTTCGACTCGATCTCCTTTGCGCTGCTGGCGCCGGCCTTCGTGCTGCTGTGCGACATCGTCGAGGGCCAGTTCGTGACGCCGCTGGTGGTCGGCAGGCGGCTGGAGATCAACGCGGTGGCGATCTTCATCGCCATTGCCTTCTGGTCGTGGCTGTGGGGTTTTGTCGGCGCGCTGATGGCGGTGCCGCTGCTGGTCGTCGTCAAGGTCTTCTGCGACCATTTCGAAGGACTGAGCCATGTCGGCAATTTCCTGGCGGCACAGCACAGCCTCGTCGTCGAAGAGGATACGGCCGAGCAGAACGGCAAGATCCGGACCTGACCCGGCCCGGCAATTGTTACCGCGCCTGTTTGTCGGACGCGGAGCGAGTGCCTATATCGAGCCGGTCAAAGCCGGACCTCCTTCATGACCGACGCCTCCTTCGACCTCGATGCCTATTTCGCCCGCATCTCCTATCGCGGCCCGACCGAGGCCTCGCTGGCGACGCTGAAGGCGCTGCACCGGCAACATCCGCAAGCGATCGCGTTCGAGAATCTCGATCCGTTCCTCGGCCATCCGCCCAAGCTCGACCTCGCCTCGCTGCAGGACAAGATCTTCACGCGTGGCCGCGGCGGCTATTGCTACGAGCACAATCTGCTCTTCATGCATGCGCTGACGGCGCTCGGCTTCGAGGTCAGCGGCCTCGCCGCGCGGGTGCTGTGGGGCCAGCCGGACGACGCCATCACCGCGCGCAGCCACATGCTGCTCAGGGTGGAATTCGACGGCCATACCTATCTCGCCGATGTCGGCTTCGGCGGATTGACGCTGACGGCGCCGCTGCTGCTCGAAGCCGGACCTGAGCAGCAGACACCGCATGAACCCTTCCGCCTCGTCGAGACGGAGGATCATTTCCGCCTGCAGGCGCAGATCGGTGGCGACTGGCGCAGCATCTATCGCTTCGACACGCAGCCGGCCTACGCGGTCGACTATGCGGTCAGCAACCACTTTTTGTCGACGCATCCGAGCTCGCATTTCCTGTCCTCGGTGATCGCGGCGCGCGCCCTGCCCGACCGGCGCTACGCGCTGCGCAACAACCGGCTGTCGACGCATCATCTCGGCGGCCGCACCGAGCAGCGGGAGATCTCGACAGCGGCGGAGCTCGCCGGTGTGCTGGAAGACCAGCTCGGCATCGTCATCCCCGACCGGCCCGCCTTCGCCGCCAAGGTGCGGGAAAAGAACATCGTGGAGCGCTGAGAAATGACCGCCCTGTCCGTACTCGACCTGTCGCCGATCGCCGAAGGGAGCGATGCCTCGCGCTCGCTGGCGAACTCGCTCGACCTCGCCCGCCATGCCGAGCGCCTCGGCTACAGGCGTTACTGGCTGGCCGAGCATCATAACATGCCGGGCATCGCCAGTGCCGCGACTTCGGTGGTCATCGCCCATGTCGCCGGCGGCACCAGGACGATCCGCGTCGGCGCCGGCGGCATCATGCTGCCCAACCATGCGCCGCTGGTCATCGCCGAACAGTTCGGCACGCTGGCGGCGCTATTTCCCGGCCGCATCGACCTCGGGCTCGGCCGCGCGCCCGGCACCGACATGGCGACGGCGCGGGCGCTGCGCCGCAATCTGGAAGCCAGCGATAATTTCCCGCAGGATGTCGTCGAGCTGATGGGCTATTTCCAGCCGGCCGAGGAAGGCCAGCGCATCCGCGCCGTGCCCGGCGAAGGCCAGAAGGTGCCGGTCTGGATCCTCGGCTCCAGCCTTTACGGCGCGCAGCTCGCCGCGCTGCTCGGCCTTCCTTACGCCTTCGCCTCGCATTTCGCGCCGGCTGAGCTCGACCATGCGCTGGAAGTCTACCGCTCGCGCTTCCAGCCGTCGGCTGAGCTCGACAGGCCCTATGTCATGCTCGGCCTCAACGTCTTTGCCGCGCCGACCGATGCAGAGGCGCGGCTCTTGTTCACCTCGCTGCAGCAGGCCTTCGTCAATCTGCGCACCGGCCGGCCCGGCCGGCTGCCGCCGCCGGTCGAGGGCTACGAGCAGACGCTGGACCCGATGGCGAAGACCATGCTCGGCCAGGCGCTGTCCTGCGCCGTGGTCGGGTCGCCGGAAACGGTGCGGCAAGGCATCGACGCCTTCGTGCGTCGCACCGGCGCCGACGAGCTGATGGTGACGGCGCAAGTCTTCGACCATGCGGCCAGGGTGCGCTCGTTCGAGATCCTTGCCGACGTCCACAAATCGCTGTCGCAAGCGGCCTGAGACCGACAAGGCGCTTTTGCTGCTTTTGCCGGGCAACGGCTTTTGCTATGGCGGACCACCCATCCCGACCGCGAGCACCCCTGTGACAAATGACCTCGACGCGCGAACGCTCTTTGCCATCGACCTCGCGCGACGGGCCGGCGAGCTCGGGCTCAAGTATTTCCGCGACCTGGAAAACCTGACCATCGAGAGCAAGGGCCATCAGGAC
>NZ_RZOS01000149.1:0-12292 GCF_004022605.1 Mesorhizobium sp. M4B.F.Ca.ET.089.01.1.1 | reverse complement strand
TCTCCATGCCGAGCGGGGCCGCGACGGGATTGCGTTGCTGGAGGAGAACTCCGACGTCGACGCAGCCTTGATCGATATCATGATGCCCGAGATGGACGGCTACGAGACGATGAGGAGAATCCGCAATACGCCCGCCATAGCCCACATTCCACTGATATCGGTCACGGCAAAGGCAATGAAAGGCGATCGGCAGAAGTGCCTGGAAGCCGGCGCGTCCGACTACATAGCAAAGCCCGTCGATCTCGACCTTCTCATGGCGTTGCTCCGGGTCTGGATCGGTCGTTCCAGAGCGAGGGTCGAGACCTCGCAAAATCTGCTCATGTCCGTGAACTGACAGGTGCCCGATGCAAAAGCTGTCGCCTATCCGTTCGAAAAAAGTGGAAATCGTGCAGCCGACCGACAGCCCTGCCAAAGCACGCATCCTCGCCGTCGATGATGACGAACGAAATCTGTTGGCGATTGACGAACTCCTCTCTCCGCTGGCGGAGGTCGTCACGGTGCAATCCGGTGAAGAGGCGCTGCGCTGCCTGTTGAAGGAGGATTTCGCCGTTATCCTGCTGGACGTTCTGATGCCGGGTCTCGACGGTTATGAAACAGCCGCGTTGATCCGCCAACGCGAGCAGTCCAAGCGAACGCCTCTCATCTTCCTCACGGCCATCAACAAGGAAGACGCTCATATGCTGCGCGGTTACGACGCCGGCGCGGTAGACTATGTGTTCAAGCCATTCGACCCGGTCATGCTGCGATCCAAAGTGGCCGTATTTGTCGAGCTCCACGAGAAGACGCTCGAAATCCAGCGAAATGCCATTGCCGAGCAGGCGCTGCTGGCGAAGGCCCTGCAGGCCGAAAAACAGAAGCTTGAAGCCGAGCGATCGCTCCGCACCGCGGAGGAGCGACAGGAAGCCATTCTTGGATCATTGCCCGTCTGCTTTCACGCGAGGGCCGCCGAGCCGCCTTTTGCAGTTCGTTTTGTCACCAAAGGTGTCGAACGTCTGACGGGATTTCCTCCCGAGCGACTGACATCCGATCCACGTTTTGGCCTGAGCCGGGTGCACCCGGACGATTTGCCCAAAGTGCGGGAAGCATTGCTGGCGGCAAAAGCAACAGGCTCCTACACATGCGAGTTCCGCTGGCAGTGCGCCGACGGCAAATATCGCATCTTTCTGGACCAGGGCGTCGTGTCGAAAGGTGCCGACGGGCGCCGTCCCGAAATCCTTGGCACCTTGCTCGACATAACAGAGCGCCGTGAGCTCGAAAATCAGCTCCTCAAAACTCAGCGCCTGGACGCGATCGGAAAACTCACCGGAGGGCTGGCCCACGACTTCAACAACCTGCTCGCTGCGATTCTAAGCGGGCTAGGTCTGCTCGAGCGGCATGCCACGCTCGACAATCAGGGGAAGCAGATCGTTGAATTGACCCGCCGCTCCGCCAAACAAGGCGCTGAGCTTGTCACGCGCATGCTCGCCTTTTCTCGGCGACAGAACCTGAAGCCTGCCGCAGTCCGTCTTGCGGCGCTGGGGGACACGATGAACGGGCTGGTGGCACCGGTACTGGGAGGCTTGATCCGGTTTGAATGGATGGTCGACAACTCTGTTTGGCCCGCTCATGTCGACGTCGGCCAACTGGAGCTGGCTTTGATGAACCTGGTTTTCAATGCGCGCGATGCCATGGCCTCCGGGGGAACAATTACAGTGCACGCACAGAACCGGACGATCACAGCAGCATCGGAAGATTTGACGGCGGGAGACTACGTCGTCCTCACCGTCAAGGACACCGGCGCAGGCATCCCCCCGGATGTTCTGGCAAGGGTCGTCGAACCCTTTTTCACCACAAAACCGCTCGGCAAGGGGACCGGCTTGGGCCTCAGCACCGTCGACGGCTTCATGAAGCAATCCGGTGGTGCACTCCGCATTATCAGCGCCGTCGGCCGCGGGACATCAATGGAGCTTTGGTTGCCTCGTTCGGCAGAGTTGCCGGCAGATAATGCGGCCGAGTTCGACGCGGAGCCGGTGATGGGCGAGGCTGAAAAGGCGCTTCCGTCCCTGCTTTTGATCGACGACAGCAGCAGCCTGCGGCAACTGACAGCAGAATCTCTTCGGCAACGCGGCTTCGCAGTCACCTGTGCTGCAGGTGGTGCCGAAGCACTGGCGATTATCGAACGGACACCCCACGACTTCGACGTCATTGTCACGGATTTCGCCATGCCTCTCGTGTCCGGGGTCGAAGTAATTCGCTTTGCGCGCAACCTGCGCTCGAATTGGCCAGCAGTGATGATAACGGGATATGCCGACGCCGACGCTATCGCAAACCGCCCTCCGGATGTTCCATTGGTCAATAAGCCCTTTCGCGAAAAGGACCTCATAGAGAACATCCTGCGCGTCAACGCTGCTTACGCGATCAGCTGATAGCAAGCCAGCGTCCACAGCTATGGTTCGTGCACCACACCGGTTGGGGCCCGCTAGCTTCAGCCTGAGGTCGTCATGTCGTTCATGGAGCATCAGTGCGACTTTTCCGCCGGCATCATGGCCACAATTTTGCAGGTAGGATAGCAACGCTGGCGACGAGGCTCGAAGCCGCAAGCGGCCGAAGCGAAGGAAACGATCGATGAAATCCGCGAACGGAATTGCCGAGGTGAGCCGACTGAAAATCGGCTTTGTGCTCGCGCGTTCGTTCACCCTTTCAGCCTTCGCCCTGTTCGTCGATACGCTGCGTCTGGCCAGTGACGAGGCGGACCGGTCGGGCCGCATCTTTGCCGATTGGCAGGTTCTGGCCAGCACTCGGCACCTGATCACCTCCAGCTGCGGCGTGCAGGTCGCGCCGACATCGGATCTCGTGGACCCCAATCTGTTCGACTATATCGTCGTCGTCGGCGGGCTGTTGAACACCGAGTTCCCGGTCGACGACGAGACCGTTCGCTATCTCAAGAAGGCAGCCGCCAGCAAAGTGCCGTTGATCGGCGTCTGCACCGGGACCTTCGTGCTTGCGGACGCCGGCCTGATGAAGTTCCACCGGACCTGCGTCAGCTGGCTGCACTACCAGGCATTCCGCCAGCGCTTCCCGGATCACGAAGTCAGGTCGGACCGCATCTTCAACCTCGATCGGACCAGGGGATCGTGCGCCGGCGGCAGCAGCGCGGCGGACATGGCCGCATCGATCGTGAGGCGTCACATCAGCGAACGCGCCGAGAGAAACGCGCTCGAGGTCCTGCAGATCGACAAGGCGCGCCCGGCCTTGCACATCCAGCCGCGCCGGCCGCTCTCGATCGAATGCAACGATCCGCGGCTTCAGGCGGCGCTGATCGCGATGGAAAACCATATCGAGAATACAATCTCGATATCCGAGATCGCGGCATCGGTTGGATTGTCGCGACGGCAGCTGGAACGCTTGTTCATGGAGAAGACGAAAACCTCCCCGGCGCTCGTCTACAAGAAGGTGCGCCTCGAGCGGGCAAAGCAGCTTCTCCTCGAGACCAGCGTGCCGATGCTCGACATCGCCATCGAAGTCGGCTTCGAGAACGCGTCGCATTTCTCCAGGGTTTTCCGGGAGACATTTGGAATGCCGCCGAGCAAATTGAGATCGGCAGTTGCCGGCGGCACGAGCCTTGTCGATAGATAGACTCAATGCCATCAGGCGCTGCAGTGCAGCGAGTGACGGCTTCAGGTCACATGTTGCTGCAAGGTCGGATCGGCGGTCGTGGCTTGAACGGAAGAGGCTGGCGCCGGAGGGGAACGTCGGCGAGCGACGACCGGATGGGTTTGACGGCAGCAGTGGGTTGAGCGGCGGCTACACGCCTGGCGAGCAGCCCCGCCGACATTGCGGCGAGCTTGGATGCGATACTCAAGGACGACTCCTCCCAGGAGAACTCCAGCACATCCCAATCTACCACGCCCGCCGCCGCGCACGCAGTTACATTTGCTAATCCAGGGAGGATAGGGTCAACCGGTGCGAAGTCTTTCCGTTCTGGCGGACTCAATCTTCCTCAGCCGTGCCTTGGCCTCGCTCACGCGCCGCTGCGCGCCTCTGATCCTGCAGCACAGGGCCAAATTGACGGCGACGTTGCCGTCACCATCCAGGAGTTCTTCCGCCCGTTCCAAGGCCAGTTCCGCTCGGCCGGCACGCTGCCTCGCCTTGTCCATTTCCAAGCTGTAAATTTCAACCATCTTTCCGCTCGCGTTGCGGTCCCTTCAAGATCGAAACCAGTGCCGGTTGGATTGGTTCCGACACGGCGCGCGACAGCTTGTCACAATGCGGGGCGCGTTTAACCGGGAAGCCGGTGGTGCCGTTGGCTAGGATCGTCAGGTCGTTTGATATGCGCCCGGCAGGAGCACTAGCTTTCCCGCCTGGAAGCCCCCTGCAGCCGCAAATGGCGTGGCAACGCTTCTGCGAACCCGTCCTTTCGGCACCTTCTTCCGGTATCTTTTGTGCAGCAGTCGAAACAGTCGTATCCTGTCCCGCCGCGACGGTCGCGGACGAAGCATGAAGGTCTCGATGGGCGAGCAAACTCTACGTTCTTCGCGGGAGCGCATGACGATCCTCGGCGATGTCGAGGCGGCATCGTTTGTTCCGTGGATCGAGCGTCATGCCGCCAAGCTCGGGCTCGCGCAGGCAATATGCGCTGCCGGTCCCGACCGGATCGAACTCGACATTGCCGGTCCGGCCGAACTCATCGACATGATGGAGATGGGGTGCTCCCTTGGACCAATCGATGTCTGGGTCGAGGCCATCCGCCGGGCGCCGATCGAGAGCGAATCGGGCTAGGTTTGCAGCCGCTTGCGAAGCGGCGTGCACCTTTTTTAGGCATTATTGCCAGTGAGGAAATGTTGTGCAAACGTAACCGGGCTTATTAGCATGTCCTTGACCGCGAAGCCGCGCTCGGGAAGATGCTGGTGTCGTTTGAAAGTTGATGCATGCCGCCCTATCCGACCGGCTCATGGATGCCTGTTGCCCTCTCCGCGGACCTGCCGGCGGGAACCGTAATGCCGGCGCAATCCCCAGCCGGGCCGGTTGCCCTTTGGCGAAGCCGTTCCGGCCGTGCGGCGGCCTTCGCCGACAGATGCCCGCATCGCGGCATGCGGCTTTCCCATGGCTTCGTGCGCGGTGAGACCCTGTCCTGCATCTACCACGGCTGGGGCTATGCCCAGGCGGGAAACTGCCTGCGCATTCCGGCCCATCCGGCACTGACGCCGCCGGACACGATCCGTGTCGCGACGCAGCCCGTCGAGGATGGCGGCGGCATCATATGGATTTCCGTAGGCGAGCCCGCCGCCGGGCCGCCCCGGTTCGAGGGCCTTGCTCCGCTGCGCTCGATGATGGTGGAAGCGGACATCGCGGCGCTGGAGGCGGTCGCGGGCACCAAGGCCGACGGAGACCTGCTCGACTACACCGGGAATGCCCCGACCATCCGCCTGCTGCTTGCTCCGCAAGGGAAAGCGCGCACGCTGGTGCATGTTCTGGTGGCCGAGGGCAGCAGTCAGGCCGAGCGTATCGCCGCATCGAGAGCCGCCGAGGCGCTGCGGCGGGCGGCCGAGGATATTGCGCACGGTGGGATCGCCCGATGACCCGCAACGCGATGATCGACGAATGGTATCCGGTCGGCATTGCCGGCCAGCTTGATGCGCACGGGCGCAAGACGGCCCTCATGGGCGAGCCGATCGAGGTGGGGCGCGGCGAAGATGGGAACGCGAAGGTCACCGGCGCCAACGGACGTGCCCTGCCGGCCTGCATCCGCTATGGCCATGTCTGGTCGTCGCTCGGCGACCCGCAAAAGCCGCTGTTTGCGATCCCCGAGGCCGATCAGCCGGGCCGCCGGCTCGTCGATGTCGGGGTGGTGCGTGTGCGCTGCTCGCCGCTGCGCGCGGTCGAGAACTTCCTCGACATCGCGCATTTTCCGTTCGTGCACACCGACATATTGGGGGCCGAACCGCACACCGAGGTGCAGAACTACAAGGTCGAGATCCGGGAGGACGAAGACGAGGTTTGGGCGACCCAGGTGAAGTTTTATCAGCCGCAGGCCGCCAAGTCGGCGGAAGGCGGCATAACCACCGAATACATGTATCGCGTGCCCGCGCCGACCTGCTCGATCCTCTACAAGACATGCCCGCCGCGCCCGGGTGAATGGGACGTCATCACGCTTTTCGTGCAGCCGCTTGCCGAGGACCTGTGCGACGTCTGGCCATGGATGGCGCTGTTCGACGACGACACACCGATGACGGACCTGATCCATTTCCAGCAGACGATCTTCGTCCAGGACCGGTCGATCCTCGAAAACCAGATTCCGGGGCTGCTGCCGCTGGATCCCGGCATGGAGATCCCGACGCGAGCGGACCTCACCTCGGTTGCCTACCGGCGCTGGCTGAAACGCCATGGCTACACCTACGGCGCGCAACTGGTGGCGCAATGAAGCTCTACGACTACGTGCTTTCGCCGAGTTGCTACAAGGTGCGCCTCATGGCTGCGCTGACCGGGGTGACGCTCGACATCCGCCCTGTCGACTTCCATCCCGGTGTCGAGCATCGCGGTCCTGAGCTCATGGCTCTGAACCCGGCGGGTTCGATCCCGATCCTGGAAGATGGCGATCTCGTCCTGACCGAATCCTCGGCCATGCTGGTCTACCTCGCCGCCAAGGCGGCGCCGCAATGGCTGGGCAACGATACGGCCGGGCAGGCGGCGCGCGTCCAGCAATGGCTTTCCTTCTCGCACCGGCTGACCGCCAGCCTGGGAGCCGCGCGCCTGCACGAGATGCTGCTGCGTCCGGGCAATATCGCTGTCCTCCAAGGGCAGGGGATAGCGGCCCTGCGGGAGCTGGAGGCTGGCCTTGTCGAACAGCAGATCCGCGGCCAGCGCTTCCTTGCGTCGGATCGGCCGACGATCGCCGACGTCGCCTGCTTTCCTTATGTCGCGCTCGCGCCGGACGGCGGCGTTTCGCTCGATCCCTATCCCGCGATCCGGCTCTGGTCGCGGGCGATCCGCGCCATCGATGGCTTCATCGAGATGCCGGGCATCCACCGGCTGCACGAGTTGAAACCCGAGCCCGTCCCAGAAGTCGGCGAGGCCTGACGTGGCGGGCTATTTGCTGAAGAACTGCGCTGCGGTCATCGTCGACGAGGGCAACGGCCCTCACGTCCGGCGCAATGTCGATGTCCTGACCCACGGCCCGGCGATACGGGCCATCGGCGAGGGCCTCGACAAGGCGGAACTGCCCGCCGGTACTGTCGCGCGCGACGCCTCCGGCTGGTTCGTCTATCCCGGCCTCGTGAACACCCATCACCACTTCTTCCAGTGCTTCGTCCGCAACCGCGCCGATCTGGACTGGACGAAGCTGTCGGTCATTGAATGGCTCGACCGCATCTATCCCGTTTTCTCGCGGCTGACCGAGGAATGCTTCTACCACGCATCGGTGACCGCGATGGCCGAGTTGATAAAGCACGGCTGCACGACGGCATTCGACCATCAGTATTGTTTTCCGCGGCATGCCGGCAAACGGCTGATCGACCGGCAGTTCGAGGCGGCCGAACTCCTCGGCATGCGCTTCCATGCCGGACGCGGCGGCAACACGCTGCCGAAATCGCAAGGCTCGACCATCCCCGACGCCATGCTGGAAACGACGGACGAGTTCATCGCCGACTGTGCCCGGCTGATCGACGCCTATCATGACGCCGGTCCTTTCAGCATGCGCCAGCTCGTCGTCGCGCCCTGCCAGCCGGTCAACTGCTATCGCGAGACCTTCGTGGAATCGGTGGCGCTGGCGCGCGACCGCGGGGTGCGCATGCATGCCCATGTCGGCGAGGGCGAAAGCCCGGTTATCGAAGCCCGTCACGGCATGCGCACGGTGGACTATTGCGCCGAGATCGGCTTCTGCGGGCCGGATGCCTTCTATGCCCATTGCTGGGAACTGACCCACGACGAGCTGCGCAAGATGGCCGCGAGCGGCACCGGCGTCGCGCACTGCCCGGAGCCGGTCTATCTCGTCGGCGCCGAGATCACCGACATCCCGGCGATGTCGGCCTTCGGGCTCAATGTGGGGCTGGGCTGCGACGGTGCCGCCTCGAACGACAATTCCAACCTGATGCACTGCATCCATTCCGCCTACATGCTGCAATGCCTGGCGGCATCGACACGCGGCCATCCGGTTCCGCCGCCGGCCGATTTTCTCGGCTATGCGACGACCGGGGGCGCGGCGCTGCTCGGGCGCCGCGACATCGGCAGGCTGGCGCCCGGCATGGCCGCCGACCTTTTCGCCATCGACACGCGGCGCATGGACTATGTCGGCACCAGGCACGATCCGCTGAGCCTGCTGGCCAAGGTCGGCATCGGCGCGCCGACCGACATGACCATGATCAACGGCCGCATCGTCTGGGCCAAGGGCGAATTCCCGGGGCTCGACGAGGCCCGGCTCTTCGCGCAAGCCGAGGCGGCGCTCGCGACAGTGGAATTCTAGCAACCAAAACAAGGGGAACCGACATGCTGACAAATCTTACCCGCAGAACATTGATGAAGGGCGCGGCCGCCACCGGGCTGGTCGCAACGCTGGGCGGCCGCGCGCTTGCAGCCGACGAACCTCTGGGCATCGTGCTGGTGGTCCCGTCGCCGGTCGGCGATGTTGGCTGGGGCCGGGCGCTTGCCGACGGGCTCGAGCCGGTGAAGGCGGCCTATGGCGACAAGGTGAAGGTGACCATCATCGAGAACATACAGGAAGGACCCGACGCCGACCGGATCATGAACAAGGCGGTCGCCGACGGGAACAAGTTCCTGATCGCCGGCTCCTTCGGCTACCAGAACGGCGCCCTGCAGATCGCGCGCCGCAATCCGGACGTCACCGTTCTGCATGCCTCCGGTTTCCAGGTGGCGCCGAACTTCTCGCCCTTCGCGGCCCAATATTCCCAGGGCACCTACCTGATGGGCATGGCGGCGGCCGCGCTTTCGAAGACCGGCAAGCTCGGCTCGGTTTCCGCCTTCGCCATTCCCGAGCTGATCACTTCGATCAACGCGTTCACGCTCGGAGCGCAGGCGGTGAAGCCCGATGTCGAGGTTTCGGTCGTATGGGTGAACTCCTGGTTCGACCCGGCCAAGGAGCAGGAGGCAGCCAAGGCGCTGCTGGCGCAGAAATGCGACGTGATCTTCTCCAACGCGCAGGACACGCCCTCGGTCATCTCGGCCTGCGAGGAGGCCGGCGTCCCTGCCTTCAACCTCAACTCGTCGATGAAGAAATACGCGCCAAAAACCTATCTCGGCTGTGTTGCGACCGACTGGTCGCCCTTCTTCAAGGCCTCCGTCGACGCCCACATCGCCGGCAACTTCAAGGGCGCCAACGCTTTCCTGGGTGTCGGCGACAAGGTTGTCGAGGTCGTCGACTGGAACCCGGGCATCCCGGCCGACATGATGACCAGGATCAAGGAGGTCGAAGCCAAGATCGCCGCCGGCAGCTTCTCGCCCTTTGCCGGTCCGATCGCCAAGGCCGATGGCAGCGAGGGCGTCCCCGCCGGCAAGACGATGACCGAGGCCGAGATCGTGGCCATGGACTGGCACGTCAAGGGTGTCACCACGCCGCTGCCCAAGTGACCATGACCGTCCCGCTCCTGTCGCTGCGCGGCATCTCCAAGAGCTACGGCCAGATCCATGCCAATCGAGACATCGATCTGGACGTGGCTCCGCGCTCGATCCACGCGATCCTTGGCGAAAACGGAGCGGGCAAGTCGACCCTGATGAAGCTGATCTACGGCGTCGAGCAGCCCGACGCTGGAACGGTGATCTGGAAAGGCGAACCCCTGGCCCTCGCTTCCCCCGCGGATGCGAGGCGCAAGGGGATCGGCATGGTCTTCCAGCATTTCTCCTTGTTCGAGACACTGACGGTGGTGGAAAACATCCGCCTGGTCGTGCCCGCAAGCAAATCGGATCTGGCGCAACGCATCCGCGCGCTCGGCCGCGACTTCGGACTTCAAGTCGATCCGCTCGCCCATGTGCACGCGCTCTCGGTCGGCGAGCGGCAGCGGGTGGAGATCATCCGCTGCCTGATGACCGAACCCCAGCTTCTGATCCTCGACGAACCGACCTCCGTCCTGCCGCCGCAATCGGTTGACAGGCTGTTCGAGACCTTGCGGCGGCTGCGCGACGGCGGCGTTTCCATCCTCTTCATCTCGCACAAGCTGGAGGAGATCCGCGCGGTCTGCGACCGTGCGACCATCCTGCGCGGCGGGCGCGTCACCGGCAATGTGGACCCGCGCGACCACGACGCGCACGACCTCGCCCGCATGATGATCGGCCGCGACATGCCGCAGCCCATGCCGGCGGTCGCGCATTCCGGCGGCGACAAGTGCCTCGAGATCGTCGGCCTCGACCATCGGCCGGACGATCCCTTCGCGGTGCCGCTTTCCGACGTCAGCCTGACGGTGCGGGCCGGCGAGATCCTCGGCATCGCGGGCATATCGGGCAACGGGCAGAGCGAACTCGCAGCGCTGATCTCGGGCGAGACGGTGCTGCCGCGCGAAAAGTCCGACCGTATCTTCATGATGGGAAAGGATGTCGGCGCGCTCGATGCGGCGGCCCGGCGCCGGCTGGGCTTGGCTTTCGTTCCGGAGGAACGGCTCGGCCGCGGCGCGGTGCCCGAAATGTCCCTTGTCCTCAACAGCCTTCTGACCGCCCATCCGTTCGGCCTGCTCAAGCGCGGCCTCGTCGACACGCCGCGGGCGAAGGCTTTCACCGACGACTGCATCCGCCAATACGACGTGCGCACGCCCGGTTCCGAAGCGGAGGCCGGCGCGCTCTCGGGCGGCAATCTGCAGAAGTTCATCGTCGGCCGCGAGATCATGCTGTCGCCGAAATTGCTGTTCGTGGCGCAGCCGACCTGGGGTGTGGATATCGGCGCGGCCGCCGCCATCCGCCGGCGCCTTGTCGCCCTGCGCAACGAAGGCGTGGGCATCCTCGTCATCTCGGAGGAACTGGAGGAGCTGTTCGAACTCTGCGATTCGATCCAGGTGATCCATCAGGGCCGGCTGAGCCCGCCGCTGGTGACGCGCGACACCAGACCCGAGGAGATCGGCCGCTACATGATCGGCGCCCATTCGACGGCCAGGAAAGTCCCTGCATGATCGCTTCCTCCAGGCCGTTCCTTCCCGTTCTGGTTCGCCGGGAGCATGCCTCGCTTACCGTCAAGCTGGTCGCCCCGCCCGTGGCGCTCGGCCTGGCGACGCTCCTCAATCTCGGGCTCTACGTGCTGATGGGCCGCGATCCCGTACCCGTTTTCCACGCGATGCTTCTTGAACCCTTCCTGTCCTGGGCCTCGTTCTCGGAAGTCCTGCTCAAGACCGGGCCGCTCCTGCTCATCGCGCAGGGGCTTGCCATCGGCTTTCGCGCAAAGGTCTTCAACATCGGCGCCGAGGGCCAGTTCATCCTCGGCGCGATCTTCGCATCGGCTATCCCAATCTGGTTTCCAGCCGCGACGGGCCAGTGGATCTGGCCCTCCATGCTCGTCATCGGCGCGCTGGGCGGCGCGCTGTGGGCATCGCTCACCGCCTTCTGGCGCGTCAGGCTCAATGCAAACGAGATTCTGGTGTCGCTCATGCTGGCGCTCGTCGCCGCGCAATTGCTCAACTATCTGCTTCTCGGCCCCTGGAAGGATCCGGCCGGCTTCAACTTCCCGCAATCGGTGATGTTCCAGTATGACGCGATGGTGCCGATCCTGATCCCCGGCACCCGGGTCAACGTCTCGCTGCTTGTCGCCTTCGCATTCTCCCTCGCGGCCTGGGTCTTCATGCAGAGGAGTTTCGCTGGCTACAAGCTGCAGGTCGGCGGCCTCGCGCCGCACGCGGCCGGATACGCCGGCTTCAACGAAGGGCGCGCGATCTGGCTTTCGCTGCTCATCGGTGGTTTCGCTGCAGGCCTCGCAGGAGCGGCCGAGGTGGCCGGGCCGCTTGGCCAGTTGCAGCGCTCCATCTCGACCGGTTACGGCTACGCCGCCATCATCGTCGCCTATCTCGGTGGCCTTCACCCGGTTGGCATCGTCTTTTCCGCGCTGCTGATGGCGGCCCTCTATATCGGTGGCGATAATGCCATGGTCTCGGCAAATCTGCCGGTCGCAGCGGTCCGGGTCTTCCAGGGCAGCCTGCTGCTTGCCTATCTCGTCGCCATCGCCTTCGTCCGCTACCGGCTCGTCTGGCGCCATGCCGCCCACGGAAGCACCTCATGAACGCCGTTGAGTTCATCGTCGCCGGGATGCTGGCGGCAGCCACGCCGTTCCTTCTGGCGGCGCTCGGCGAACTGGTGGCCGAGCGGGCCGGCGTCCTCAATCTCGGCGTCG
>NZ_RZOS01001499.1:0-417 GCF_004022605.1 Mesorhizobium sp. M4B.F.Ca.ET.089.01.1.1 | reverse complement strand
CCTGTAAGCCATTGATTAAGAATGAAAAAATATTTCTCCCTCCGCAGGGAGACGAAAGTGATTTCAAAGAATTATTCAAGCGGTTGGCCGCGGCGGGTGCTGGTCGGCCATTGGGCAAGGACGGGGTTCCTGCAGGCCCATGGACGCCCGAGCTTCTCGCAGAGGCGATTTCACAGATCGATTCCAACCGGATTGGGGTCGATCTGCGAACGGTGCAGCTTTGGTTTCAAGAGAACGAGAAGGGAATTAGCACTGCCAATATTCGTTGGCTGGCGAGGGTTTTTGGCTGCGATGATCCGGCGGCAACCAGCGAATGGCAGATGGAGCTTAGTGCGGCGCAATCGCGGTTATCGGCCAAGAGACGAGAATGGAAGAGAGCCGGAAGCAGCGTTGCACAGGAGATTCCAGACACAGCAC
>NZ_RZOS01001498.1:0-417 GCF_004022605.1 Mesorhizobium sp. M4B.F.Ca.ET.089.01.1.1 | reverse complement strand
TCGGGGGCGTTCCCTAGGCTGACTGGGATTCCAACTTCTGACGAAGCTGCCCTCGACCATGAAGCAGCCGGTCGAAGGCGCTGGCGACGTGTGGACCTGGACCGCGCTGGATAGCGACAGCAAGCTTATCGTGTCGTGGCTGGTCGGCGGCCGTGACGGCGAATATGCGCTGGCCTTCATGGATGACGTGAAGGACCGTCTTGCCAACCGCGTCCAGCTTACGACCGATGGCCACCGCGCCTATCTCAACGCCATCGAGGAAGCCTTTGGGGCCGACATCGATTACGCCATGCTGGTGAAGCAGTACGGCGAGCCGGAAAGCAACAAGTCGCCAGAGCGCCGCTATAGCCCGGCTGTCTGCACTGGCGCGGTCACGACGCGCGTCGAAGGCAATCCCGATCCGGAGCATGTCAGCAC
>NZ_RZOS01001497.1:0-417 GCF_004022605.1 Mesorhizobium sp. M4B.F.Ca.ET.089.01.1.1 | reverse complement strand
AGATATGGCAGTGCCGCTCGCGCGCCATGGATCAACAGCACGCGCATGTAGGTGCTCCCGCGCTGGCTGATCCCCGTCAGGTGCGGCTTGCCGCCGGTCGTGATCTGACGTGGAACAAGCCCCAGCCAGGCAGCGAAGTCACGCCCCTTCGCAAACGCCGACACGTCGCCGACCGCTGCTGCCAGCGCCGTTGCGTTGAGAGCGCCAATGCCTGGCACGCTGCGCAGGAGACGGGCTCGTTCATCGCTTTCGGCGAGCGCTTCAAACTCGTGGTCGAGCTGCTTGATCCGATGATCGAGCGCGTGCAGTTCATCGACCATGTCGTGAACGAGTTGCTGCATCCTGGCGGTCAAGGTCGTGTTGTTCGGCGGGTTCTCGCGCAGCCACAGGTTCAGCTTTGGTCGACCTTGGCGATGA
>NZ_RZOS01001496.1:0-417 GCF_004022605.1 Mesorhizobium sp. M4B.F.Ca.ET.089.01.1.1 | reverse complement strand
GTTGTCGCTTCACTGACATAGGCATCGGCAGCAAGAGTAAATATGTAAGACGTTCCGACGCTCTCAGCCCGAACAATGCGAGCGATGCGAATAGGTATCAATTCATATGGGACTGGATCACCGCTACCGGCTACAAAGCACACTAGTGCATACTCGCCGGCGAGTTGCTCGCAAGGAACCCTGTTACGAACATCGTCAGCAAGCCACTTGCTATCGTAGCGGAACTGCAACTGGCCGCCACGTGGAAGCGCGAGCATGCGGATGATATCATCCGCATAGCGGGCTCGGGCCGACGAAGACAGAAACACGATCATAGCGACCGATTCCCGAACTGACTAGCGCACGAAATTCGGCAGACCCGGCTTCGTTTCCCAAATAAGGTGGATCCAACCCTTAGGAATGTAGTGAGATAAGCCC
>NZ_RZOS01001495.1:0-417 GCF_004022605.1 Mesorhizobium sp. M4B.F.Ca.ET.089.01.1.1 | reverse complement strand
TCCGCCTCGCGCTGCGCTCCCCTGGCGGAAGCTTCTTTTTCAGGCACGGCGCCGGCATCGCCGCTTTGCGCTCGACCGTCTTCCCCTCCCGGAATGCGCCCACGGTCCTGACCGGGCCCGACGTCTGCGGGCGAGCGCAACCCGTCGAGCAGCCCGCTGATCTTGTCGCGCAACTTCTCCGGTACGACCCGGCGCACGAACTCGACCACGCGCTCGCGGAAGGTGATGCCGCGGCGCTCGGCGTAGTGTTGCGCCGGGTCGATCTGATCGTAATCCGACGCCATATCCTTGGCGCGGTCGCGTGACAGCGCGCGGACAAGTCGTTCGCGGGTCGCGAAGTCTTCGCTGCCGTAATGCAGATCCATCCCATCCCGATGTCGCGACAAGGACACGTAGCCGCTGTGCGCATCCATGCCT
>NZ_RZOS01001494.1:0-417 GCF_004022605.1 Mesorhizobium sp. M4B.F.Ca.ET.089.01.1.1 | reverse complement strand
ACGTATGGCCGGTCACTGGCATGGACGACCTGAAGGTCGCGCCGTTCCACCTACTCGCCAGCGAAGGACGTGTCTGGTTCGACAAGGACCACGTCTGGCACATGACGCTTGCGGCCCGTCTGACTGCCGACGATGGCGTGGTGACCGGCACGCGGTGGCGTACGCTCGATCTGGCCGACGCCAATGCGTGCGCGGAAACGATCGCCTGGTGGGAGGCGCTGACCGGTTCGGGCGGGGAAGGCATGGTCGTCAAGCCGCGCGACTTCGTGAGCCGCGGCAAAAAGGGGCTGATCCAGCCGGCGTTGAAGGTGCGCGGCCGGGAGTATCTGCGCATCATCTACGGCCCCGAATACGATGCGCAGGATAACCTCGCTCGCCTGCGGGAACGTGGGCTGGGTGGCAAGCGCAGTCTGGCGC
>NZ_RZOS01001493.1:0-417 GCF_004022605.1 Mesorhizobium sp. M4B.F.Ca.ET.089.01.1.1 | reverse complement strand
GGTCACCGCTTGGCCGTCGGGCTTTATTTTCGGTGTCTTCGGATACCTCTTCTTGAGTGTCGTCATCACGGATGACAGCAGTGCATGCTGGCTTTGGTCCGTGTAGTATTTCGGATCGAGCACGATGAAGACGTCGATGTCTGCCGTAGTGAGGGGTGCGATCATCGTGTTTCGGCGATAGGACCCGGTCAGAAAGGATTCGAGAACTTCGAAATCTTCGGCGACCGTGTCCCGCACGTTCTGCTGACGGCTGGACGTAGTGCTTTCCTGAAGACTTGTGATTTCAAGGTTTGTTCTGAATTGGCGAAAGCCCTCCGATATAGTTGTGACCATGTTTGCCTCAGATTCCGAGACGACCGCGAATCTGATCCCATTCCTTCGTCAGGCGCGCGTTGTGCTTATGAAACAGCCTAGATG
>NZ_RZOS01001492.1:0-418 GCF_004022605.1 Mesorhizobium sp. M4B.F.Ca.ET.089.01.1.1 | reverse complement strand
GATCGAAAGCGCAAGATTAATTGCTTCGTCCGCTGTAGTCGCCGGGCCGGCCACTTGGAAGCCAGCGGCATGGAGCCCAGCCTCCAAATCAAGCGCAATCAGGTAATCGTCTTCGACGATCAGGATCAATTGGTCGCGAGACTTGCCGGATCCTCCTCCCCTCGTATCATCTCGAGAGAGAACCACCTGCGGCCTGAAGGATCGAGCAATATCCCCGCCCCGGCTTAGCTCAGGTATCGATGCTTTTGGGCGCAAGGCCGCTCTCCTCGGACTGCTGAGAAAAAGTCACGGTGCATCTGGATGGGTGCCGGCTGACTTCGAAGGCCCCGCCGATCTGCCGCACTAAGCCTTCGACAAGTCGCAAACCCGACGAGGACGATCGCACCGAACTGAGTTCGAAGCCCGGGCCCTCGTCCTC
>NZ_RZOS01001491.1:0-418 GCF_004022605.1 Mesorhizobium sp. M4B.F.Ca.ET.089.01.1.1 | reverse complement strand
GGCATCGGCCTGCAGAATGCCGGTGAAGTTCCTCAAATGACGCTCGGATGCTCCTGCCGCCGATCGCGCGAAGCATAGTAGAGCGCCGCCGGTGGCGATTGCCCGCCGAACGGCCGGTCATCCCTGACATAGGTCCAGATGCGGCCTGTATCGGTCTTGCCCTTCGCCAGGATCGGCACGGTCGTGTCGTCGGCATGGAGACGATCAGCGGCAAGCACATGCGCCTCGATTAGCGCGTGCACCGGCTTCAGCGCCACGGCACAAGCGCCGACCTGGTCCGCAAGCGTCGACAGGCTGAGGTCGACGCCCTCGCGGGCATAGCGCTCGCTCTGCCGGTTCAGCGGTTGATGCTGGGCGAACTTCTCGAACAGGACCATCGCCAAAAGGTTCGGTCCGGCAAAGCCGCGCGGCGTCACAT
>NZ_RZOS01001490.1:0-420 GCF_004022605.1 Mesorhizobium sp. M4B.F.Ca.ET.089.01.1.1 | reverse complement strand
CACCACCAAAGGCGATCATTCCACTCCACTCGGATTGCGGGTTGGACTCTGGGACATAGGTCTCGATGCATTTCGCGAAGCCCCATTTTTCGGCCACGGCATTTCCGCCAGTCGCACGCTTTCACAAGATGGATTCAAGGAGCGATTTCGAACCAACCAAGGTTTCAACCACTTTCACAACGGCTTTTTGACCGCACTTGTCGAGGCCGGGTTGCTTGGAGCCCTGGCTCTCGCGACAATCTTCGGCGTGGCGATCTGGATCGCAGCAAGGGTCCTACGCCTCAGTGCCGATCCGGTAGAGCGGTTCGGGGCGACAATGATCGTCGTCACCGTAATCATCTATGTCACTGGCGGCCTGACCGGCATCCTTGTCGGCCATGACATTTTAGATTCGACCCTGATGGTGTTCCTAGTTTCCGG
>NZ_RZOS01000148.1:0-12356 GCF_004022605.1 Mesorhizobium sp. M4B.F.Ca.ET.089.01.1.1 | reverse complement strand
TTCGAGATCGGCGTCGGCGAAGACGATCACCGGGTTCTTGCCGCCAAGCTCGAAATGCACGCGCTTCAGCGTTTCAGCGCCCTGGCGCATGATCATCGAGCCGGTGCGGCTTTCGCCGACGAAGCCGATCGCCTTGATGTCGGGGTGCTCGGTCAGCGCGCGTCCGGCGTCCTCGCCAAAGCCGTTGACGAGGTTCCACACGCCCTTGGGCAGGCCGGCCTCCTCGGCGATCTCGACCAGCAGCCGCGCCGTCAGCGGCGACAGTTCCGCCGGCTTGTGGACGATGGTGCAGCCGGCGGCGAGCGCCGGCGCGATCTTCCAGGTCGACAGCATGAACGGCGTGTTCCACGGCGTGATCACGCCGACCGGGCCGATCGGCGCCCGCGTCGTCATGTTGACCTGGTTCGGCGCGCGGATGGTCTGGCCGTCGCGGGCCTCCGGCGCGCGGTCGCCATAGAAGCGGAAGTTTTCCGCGCCACGCAATGCCGCCTTGGCCATGAACTTCAGCGACTGGCCGGTATCCATGCATTCGACGAAGGCGATCTCCTCGGCGCGCGCGACGATGGCGTCGGCGATCCTGTGCAGCAGCTTCTTGCGGGCATCGCCCGATATCGCCGCCCACTCCTTGAAGGCGGCCTTCGCCGCCTTGGCGGCGCGGTCGATGTCGGCGGGCTTGCCGCGCGCCACCGTGGCGATCGGCTTCAGGTCGATCGGCGAGATCGTCTCATAGGTCGAGCCGTCGGCCGAAGGCACCGCCTCGCCGCCGATCTGGTTGAGCACGCCGTGCTTCCTGAAGCGCTCCAGATAAGCCTCGGCCTTGCGCAGATTGTCGTCCAGTGCCGCCATGGGTCTTTCCTGTTCTCTAGCGCTCAGTCACTTGCCACGCAGCCGCGGGTGGATGGCGTTCTTCTTCCAGCTGAGTTCGGCGTCGATCTCGCGGATCTCCAGCGACAGCGCGAAATGCGGCGTCGCGAACAGCGTCGCCAGATGATCGGACACCGCCGCGAAGATCGCTTCGCCTGCGCTCTTCTTTTCCGCCGCGCTGCGGCCCTTGCCGATACGGAAGTTCATGTCGATGAAGCCGTTCTCGGGCAGGCGGTCGGCGATCGCATAGGCCTCGGCGCGGAAGGCGCGCACGCGGACGGCGCCTGGTTCGAACAGGCCGGTTTCGAGGATGGTGCGCGAGACCAACTCGCAAAGCGCGCCCATGTCGACCTTCGCGTCGAGATTCGCGGAATATTCGATCGCCATATGGGGCAAAAGTTTCCTCCACCTTTTAATTAACATGTGAATTACATCTTGACGATCGAATGTCAAGCGTCGTTCTCTGTGTCCCGGCGGCGGGATTGCCGCTCCCGGCAAAATCGCGGACATAGCTGTGATCGGGGTGCTAATATTTACCGCGACTCGTACTGGATTGGATTTTTCGGAGACCTGATTTTGCTACCACCGAGCACTCGTCGCTCCCTGCCGATGGCTCTGCTTCGCGCCCGCGAGGTGATCATGGCGCATTTCCGGCCGATGCTCGCCCGCCACGACATCACCGAGCAGCAATGGCGCGTGCTGCGGGTGCTCGCCGAGACCGGTCCGCTGGAAGCGACCGAACTCGCCAACCGCGCCTCGATCCTGCCGCCCAGCCTGACCCGCATCATCAAGGCGATGGAAGAGCGCGAGTTCATCACCCGCAACAAGGTCAAGGACGACGGCCGCCGCGCGCTGCTCGCGATCAGCCCGGCCGGCCTGGCGCTGATCGAGGACCTGGCGCCGGAGCGCATCGCCATCTACGACGCAATCGAAAAGCGCTACGGCGCCGAGCAGCACGAGCGCCTGCTCGACATGCTCGAAGGCCTGATCCAGTCGGAGTCGACGGAACAGGGCTGAGTTTCGCGCGAGCGCCCCCTCATCCGGCCGCTTCGCCGCCACCTTCTCCCCGGCGGGGAGAAGAGAAAGGCGCCAGCGCTGGCGATCTCCACTCCCCCCTGGGGAGAGGTCGGATTGCCCCGAATTGCTCTTTGCAATTCGGTTGGCAATCCGGGTGAGGGGCGAGCTGGTCCTCACCCCCCAAAACTGCCGACCGCGCTCGGCTGCATGTAGTTGCGGCCGACATAGAGCAGCGCCGCCTCGTCGCTGCCGTGGCGGATGTCGACGACGCGGCCGAACATCACATTGTGCGTGCCGACCTTGTTCACAGCGCCGATCTCGCAGTCGAAGCTGACGATGGCATCGAGCAGCGCCGGCATGCCGGACGGCATGGTCTGCCAGCGCGCGGCTTGATAGCGCTCGGCCATGTCGCGAATCGCGCCGGCGAACTTTCCCGCCAGATGCATGTGCGACTGGGTGAGCACGTTGACGCAAAAGCGCTGGTTGGCGAGGAACAGGCCGGTCTGCGCCGAGCGCTCGTTCATGCACACCAGCAGCGTCGGCGGATCGTCGGATACGCTGCACATGGCGGTGGCGGTGAAGCCGCCGCGCCCCGCCGGGCCGTCCGTGGTGACGATGTTGACCGGCGCGCAGACCCGCGCCATGGCGTCACGGAATTCCAGCCTCGAGACCTGCGCCTCCATCGCCGGTCCCCCTAGTTTGCCGCGGCCGAAAGCGGCGGCAGCCAGGTATCGCCGGTCCAGCCCTTTTCGTCATAGTCGGCCATGCACTGGTCGACCAGTTCCTCCATCTGCTTCAGCCGGCCGCCGCGCTCGGCGCCCTTCAGCACCTGCAGCCGCACCTCTTCCGGCGCGCCGGCATAGTTGAGCTCGTAGAGCGCGTGGCGGCCGCCGAATTCTGTGCCGGTCGCGTCCCACAGGAGCTTCATGATCTTGATGCGCTCGACATGGCCCATGTCGTTGGAGCCGCGCACATATTGCGCCAAGTAGCGGTCGATCTCCGGATTGTCGAAATCCCTGGCCGAGGACGGCAGGTAGATCAGCCCCGAGGCGATCACCCGGCGCACCGTGTCGATGACGCGCGGATAGGCCTCCGACATGAAGGTGCGGTAGGAAAGCGCCGCTTCGAGATTGGGCAGCACCGCGCCGCTGGCCCACGGGATCGGGTTGTGCGCCATGGCGTTGGAAAAGCTCCAGAACATGTGGCGCAGCGCGATCACCTCGCCGAGTGCTGCCTGGTTGCCGCGGAAGGCGTCGCCGCCTGTGGCGCGCAGCGCCTTGGCGAGCAGGCCGCAGAGGAAGTCGAGCTTGACGGCAAAGCGCGTGCAGCCCTGGAAGCAGTAGCCGTGCATGAAGCCCGAGGCCGGATGGAAGGACAGGATCTTCTGCGCGTCGCGCAGCACCAGCACGTCCTCCCAGGGGATGAAGACATTGTCCAGCACCAGGATCGCGTCGTTCTCGTCGAAGCGCGACGACAAGGGATAGTCGAAGGGCTGGCCGACCGTATTGGCGGTCTGCTCGTAGGAGACGCGGCAGAACATCTTTATGCCCGGCGCGTTCATCGGCACGATGAACATCACCGACAGCGTCGGGTCCTCCGTCACCGTCGCCGAGCTTTGCGCCAGGAAATTGTAGTGGGTCAGCGCCGACGACGTCGCCACCACCTTGGCGCCCGACACCCAGATGCCGGCATCGTTCTCCTTGGTGATGTGCACGAACACGTCCTTCACGGCCTCGGCCGGCTTGTGGCGGTCGATCGGCGGATTGACGATGGCGTGGTTCATGAACAGGACTGCTTCCTGGGCGCGTTTGTGCCAGGCCAGCGCATTGTCCTTGAACGGGCCGTACCACTCGGCATTGGCGCCGAGTGTGTTCATCAGCGCCGCCTTGTAGTCGGGCGTGCGACCCATCCAGCCATAGGACATGCGCGACCAGTCGGCGATCGCGGTCTGCTGCTGGGCGAGTTCGGCGGCGGAGCGGGCGACGCGGAAATATTTATGCGTATAGCCGCCCGAGCCGGTATCGGTCGGCGCGGTCAGCGCCGCCTGCCGGTTGGGGTCGTGCAAGGCGTCATAGAGGCGGGCCAGCGAACGCGCCGAATTGCGCATCGCCGGATGGCTGGTGACATCGGCGACCCGCTCGCCATTGATATACACCTCGCGCCCGTCGCGCAGGCTCGCGAGATATTCGGCGCCTGTGAACGGCCGTTTCGTGTCGGCCCGGAAATCTTCCGATCGCATCATGATCCTCCCTTGATGGGTTGAGAGTAGCCGCAAGCCGCGCGATGGTTTATGGACGAAAGCGGAAAATCACTTGGACTTTTTCCGGCGCCCGATGAGCCAGACCGCCATTCCCGAATTCTTCGTCTACGGCGAGCCGGCGCGGGCGCTCGACGTCGGGTTCCTGCATGTCGAGACGGTGCAGGCGCGCGCTTCCGTGCATCGCGGCCAGGTTCTGGCGCACAAGCATCCGCAAATGGCGCAGATCACCTTTTGGACAAGCGGGCGCGGCACCTACCGGATCGAGGACAAGACCTGGAGTTTTTCCGCTCCCACCGTGAGCTTCATGCCGAGCGGCGTGGTGCATGGCTTCGACATCGAACCAGGCACCGATGCCATCGTCGTCTCGGTCGCCGATGCGGCGCTCGCGGTGCTCGCCGAGCAGTCCGCGCTGCCGCTCGACCAGCCGGTTTTCGTCACGGGGCGCGGCGAGGGCGCGCTGTGGGAGAGGTTGGGTAATACGGTCAGGATGATCCAGGCGGAATATGCCGACAGGCTGCCCGGCGTGGAAAGAATCCTGCCGCCGCTGATCGCGGTGGCGCTGTCGGGCATCGCCCGCCTCGATGCGCAATCGCATGCCATCGCGGTGCCGGCGGCGGTGGCGCTCGGCGGCCGGCTGCGGCGGCTGATCGACCGGCACTTCCGCGAGGACTGGCCGGTGGAGCGCTATGTCGAGGAACTCGGCACCACCCGCCACCTGCTCGACAAGGCCGCGCGCCAGGTGCTGGGCGCGGGCGTGCGCCAGGCGATCGGCGACCGGCGCCTCGTCGAAGCCAAGCGCCTGCTGCTCTTCACCATCCGCACGGTCGAGGACATCGCCTACGAGACCGGCTTCAATGATCCGGCCTACTTTTCTCGCTTCTTTCGACAGGCGGTTGGCTTGTCGCCGGCGGCGTGGCGGAGACAAAGAGTAAGTAGTGAGTAGTAGGTAGTAAACGGAGCGAGGATTGAACAAATGTTCGAACCGAAATTCTACTCATACTCACTACTCACTACTCACTACTCACTACTCACTACTCACTACTCACGCCGCAGCAGCCAACCCCGCATCCAGCGCCTCGCCGATCTTCGCCACATCGGCGGCCGAGATGACCAGCGGCGGCGACAGAATGATGGTGTTGCCGGAGACGCGCAGCATGACGCCGGCCTGGTAGGCGGCTTCGGCCACCACGGCCAATGTCTTCTTGTCGGCCGGCTTCTTGGCGGCGCGGTCCGAGACCAGCTCCAGCGCCGCCATCAGGCCCTGATAGCGCACGTCGCCGACCAGCTGATGCTTCGCCTTCAGCGCCTCCAGAACCTTGCCGAGCTCGACGCCGCGCGCCGCCGCGTTCTCGTTGACGGCGAGCCGTTTTGTTTCGGCGAGCGCCGCCAGCCCGGCCGCGCAGCCGACCGGGTGGCCGGAATAGGTGTAGCCGTGGCCAATGGCGCCGAAGCTCGTCTTGTCGGCCTCGAACACGTCGGCGACCTTGGCGCCGATCAGCGCAGCACCGAGCGGGAAGTAGCCGGACGTGATCGCCTTGGCGATGGTCATGAAGTCGGGTTTCGTGCCGGAGAGCCGCGAGCCGGACCACGCACCGGTGCGGCCCAACCCGGTCACCACCTCGTCGGCGATCAGAAGGATGTCGTGGCGGTCGCAGATCGCGCGCACCAGCGGCATGAAGCTTTCATGCGGAACGATGACGCCGCCGGCGCCGAGCACCGGCTCCATGATGAAGGCGGCGATGGTGTCGGCGCCCTGGAAGGCGATCTCGTCCTCGATCGCCCGCGCGCAGAGCTTCGCCAGCTTCGCCGGGTCGGTCTCGTCGAACGGGTTCCGGTAGGTCCACGGCGCCGGCGTGTGGAAGACGCCGGGCAAGAGCGGCTCGTAGTTGCGGCGGAAATTGGCGTTGCCGTTGACCGAGGCGCCACCGAAATGCGTGCCGTGATAGCCCTTCTTCAGCGCCAGGAATTTCGTCCGGTCGCCTTGGCCTCTTATCTTCCAGTATTGGCGCGCGAGCCGCAGCGCCGTCTCCACCGAATCCGATCCGCCCGAGGTGAAGAAGGCGCGCACCATGCCCTCCGGCGCGAACCAGTCGGTGAGCTCGTAGGCGAGCTCGATCGACGGACCGGTCGAGGTGCCGCGAAAGCCGGAATAGTAGGGGAGCGCATCGAGCTGCGCGGCCATCGCTTGCTTGATCGGGTCGCAGCTGTAGCCGAGGTTGACGTTCCACAGGCCACCGACCGCATCGAGCACGGTGCGTCCCTCGGCATCGGTGACCGAGACGCCGTCGCCCTTCATGATGATCTTCGGCGGCGTCGCCCGCATCTCGGCCGGATGCGCCATCGGATGCCAGATCGGCTTGGCGTTGTTCTCGGTGAGGAAGTTGATGTCACGCATCGGTGGGAACTCCGGTTTCCGATTGGGAGAGGGCAAGGCCGAAATGGCCAAGCGCCTCGGCATAGCTCTGCGCCGGCCGGGCGACGTCGAAATGCACGGTCAGCATGCCGGCGGCGATGGCGCCGTCGATGTTGCGCTGCTGGTCGTCGACGAAGACGCACGCGCCGAGCGGCAGCTCCAGCGCCTCGCCGACCATCGCGTAGGCGCGGCGGTCGGGCTTGAGGATGTGTGTGTAGGTGGCGTCGACGATCGTCTCAAACGGCGACAGCAGCGGCAGCCGCTGGCGGAAGCTGGTGCCGTAGAAGAGGTCGAGCTCGTTGGAGAGGATGGCCAGCCTGACGCCGGCCGCATGCGCCGTCCGGATCGCCTGCTCGGCCTCCGGCCGCACCACCGCTTGCGGGTCGGCGCCGCGCGCCCGCTGCACGAAGGTCGACATGTCCCGCCAGTCCTCGCCAACCAGCTGGCCGACCTCGCGCGTGCGCGTCCTCCAGTAGTCTCGCTCGCTGATCTCGTCCGCCTGCATGGCCCGCCACAAAGGATCGGAGGCCGGGTCGAACGGGCCGCGCCAGGCAAGCGTGCCCGGCGCCAGCCCCAGCGCCCGTTCGGTCAGCGCATGCGTCTCGAACAGCGTGCGGGTGACGACGCCGCCGAAGTCGAGCACCAGCGCCTTTGGCGAAGGACGGCTCATGCGGCGTGCCCACGGCCGGGCGGAACGATGCCCTCGGCGACCCAGCGGTCGAAGATCTCCAGCGCCTTGGCGCAGAAAGCGGCGTCGTTGATGTGCCCGGCGATCTCGTGCAGCTCGGCATTGGCAGGCACGCTGGCACGCATCTCCTCGACAAAGGCCGACAGCGCCTCTGGCTCATGCAGCGGCTCGCCTTCCTGGTCCCATTGCTGGATGCCGCCGGCGGGCAGGATGAAGGCGGTCGGGCCGGTCGCCGCGGCGAGCTTCTCGCCGATGGCGCGCGCGATCTCTTTGCGGGTCGAGGCGTCCGAGGTCACCGAGGCGAGCAACCGGTTGTGCGCATGGTAGGGCCGCTCGATGAAACGCGACGGCACCGTTTGCCAGGTCGGGAAATCCACCATGTCGATGGCGCCGGGCGCGACGATCTGCGGGATACCTTGCCGGCCCGCATTCTCCAGCCGGTCGGTGCCGGAATTCACCACCGAGCCGGTGAGCTGGTTGGCGAGTTCCTGCAGGCTGAAATCCATCACCGCGACAAAACCCTTTTGCGCCGCGATCGCCTCCAGCGCCCGTCCGCCCATACCGGTGGTGTGGAAGACGATCACCTCGTAGCCGCGCTTTTCCAGCTCCGGCTTCAGCCTCACCATATAGTGCAGGCAGCTTTTGCCGAGCGAGCTCATGCCGATCCGCGGCTTTGCCTGATCCGGCTTGACGACGGCCTGCGCGGCACCCACCACCGCGCCGCAGGCTTGCGACAGCACCGCCTTGCAGGCGCTGTTGAGCCCATAGAGCCCGCCGGCCCAAAGGATCATCATCAGGTCTGTGGCGATCCGCTCGGGCGGCAGGAGATGCGAATAGGCGATCGTCGAGACGACGAATTTCGGCACGCCGAGCGGCAGCGCCAGCGCGACGTCGAGCGCAAGGTCGGTGCCCATCGAGCCGCCGAGCGCGATGACGCCGTCGATCTCGCTTTTGTCGTGGAGCGCGCGCGCCAGCCGCGAGGCGCCGAGCGCCATCAGCGTCATCGCTGAGTTCTCGTCGCCGCTGGCGATGATCGCATCGATCGTCGTGTCGGCGGCCCTGGCCACGGCGTGCCTGTCATAGGCCGGCCGGTAGGGTGGGTCGCCGAGCACGCTGACGTCCATCATCACGGCGACGCCGCCGACCGCCTCGATGCGCTCGCGCATGAACAGAAGCTCGTCGGCTTTGGTGTCGCCGGTGCCGATAACCAGGATACGGCGTGTCTCCTCCACAGTCGGTTCTCCCTGCAATGTCGTTGTTGTCATGCCCGCTTGCGGCCCGGCAGCCTGCCGAAAAGCCGCTCGCTGATGCCGCGCGCCGCCGCGGCGACGCTGGCGCCGTGGCGCTCGATGTCGCCTTTCTGGATCCGCACCCGGGGTGCTGCGACCGCGATGGCGCCAATGGCCAGGCCGTCGGCGCCGAGGATCGGTGCCGCGACGCTGAGCACGCCTTCCTCATAGCCTTGCGAGCCGGTCGAATGGCCGCGCGCGCGGGCGGCGGCGATATGTTCGGCGAGCGTTTCGGCGTCGCCGATCGTGTAGGGCGTGAAGGCCGGCAGCGGTCCCGCGAGGACGCCGGCGCGGACATGCTCCTCGGTGAACGCCAGGAAGGCAATTCCCGACGCCGTCGCATGCAAAGGCAGCACCTCGCCAAGCTGCACGCTGACGCGGTTGGCCTTGGCCGATTCGATGACATAGACCGAGATCAGGCCGCGCTTCGAATATTCCGACAGATGCACGGTCTCGCCGGTCTCGGCCGCCAGCTGCTCGACCACCGGCACCGCCATGCGCAGGAACGGAAACTGCGCCTCGCGCATAAGCGCCAGCCGCGCGATGCCGGCGCCCAGCCGGTAAAGCCGCGTGGTCTCGTCCTGCTCCACCAGCCCGTGTTCGATGAGGGAGACCAGCAGCCGCCGCGTCGTCGCCTTGTCGAAGGCGGCGCGCCTGGCGAGGTCGGCAAGCGCCGTCTCGGGCGCGCCGCGACCGAGCATCTCCAGCAGCGAAATGGCTTTGCCTACCGTGCTCATCCAGGTCTGATCCTCCATCAGATACTTAACGTGCGAATTAACTTGACAGCAAGTCGATTCCTTTGCAAGTCTATATTCGAAATGTCGTTGCAAATAGTGAAACGATCATGGCCCGGCAGAAGGCCACGGCATTTCAGGGACACTTGGTTTCCGCGAGCGCGGATCTGGAGGGAAAGATGACGACAATTGAAGCCGGCGAAGCGAACCGGCTAAGGAAGAACAGCCTTGGCGTCGGCGCCATCACCTTCATGGTGATCTCGGCTGCTGCGCCGCTCACGGCTGTGGCGGGTGGAACGCCGCTCGGCATGCTGATGGGCAACGGCGCCGGCTTTGCCGGCACCTATCTCATCGTCACGGTCCTGCTGCTCTTGTTCGCTGTCGGTTACGTCGCCATGTCGCGCCATGTCGGCAATGCGGGCGCCTTCTATGCCTATGCGGCGCGCGGTCTCGGCGGCCTCGCCGGCGGTGCGACGGCGCTGATCGCCATCCTGTCCTACAACGCCATGCAGATCGGCGTCATGGGCCTGCTCGGTGCCGCGACCGCCGGCCTGTTCGCCGGCTGGGGCATCGCTCTGCCTTGGTGGGTGTGGAGCTTCATCGCCATCGCCATCGTCGCCGTGCTCGGCTACCGGCAGGTCGACCTGTCGGCCAAGATCCTGACCGTGCTGGTGCTTGCCGAATATGTCGTGGTGCTGATCCTCGACCTGACGATCCTCAAGACCGGCGGCGACAGCGGCCTGTCGGCAGCGCCGTTCAGCTGGAGCCAGATCACCAGCGGCGCGCCGGCGATTGCCATCCTGTTCTGCTTTGCCGCCTTCATCGGCTTCGAGGCGACCACCATCTACGCCGAGGAGGCGCGCGACCCCAAGGTCACCATTCCGCGCGCCACCTATTTCTCCGTCATCCTGATCGGCCTTTTCTACATGGTCACCGCCTGGCTGATGGCGGTCGGCGCCGGCGTCGACAAGCTGCTGCCGGACTTGCAGGGCCTGCAGGATCCGACCACCTTCCTGTTCGGCCTGTCCGACCGCTATTCCGGGACGGCGCTCACCCACGCCATGAGCATCCTGTTCGTGTCGAGCCTGTTCGCCGGGGTGCTGGCGTTCCACAACGCGGTCGCCCGTTACATCTATGTCGCCGGTCGTGAGAAGCTGCTGCCGCAGACCATCGGCGTGACCCATTCGGCGCACCAGAGCCCGCATGTCGCCTCGGTTATCCAGACGGTGCTTGCCGCTGTTGTCGTCGGGCTCTTCGCCGTGCTCGGCCTCGACCCGGTGCTGGCGCTGTTTTCGTGGCTGACCAATGTCGCGACGCTGGGCGTCATCGTGATGATGGCGGTGGCCTCGCTGGCCGTGGTGATGTACTTCCGCGCCAATCCGTCCGGCCAGGAAAACGCGCTGAAGACGACCATATTGCCTGGGCTGACCTTCATCGCCTTCGTCATCATCATCTACCTGATCGTCATCAATTTCGGCAGCCTGTCCGGCGCAGGCGGCTTCCTCGGCGTGTTCCTGCCGTCGCTGGTGCTGATCGCCGCCGTTGTCGGCCTGTTGCTGGCGAGCGCATTGAAGGGCCGCGATCCGGTCGCCTTCGACAATCTCGGCGTGCCGCTGAAGGATTGAGACAGACAAGGGGCGGCGCCTGGCGCCGCCCTTCCATCGCAAAGGGAGTGACGGCATTGAGCTTTGCCGACGAGATCACCGTCGAGGCGCTGGAAGCCGATCCTTACCCGATCTACGCCGAACTGAGGCGCAGCGCCCCGGTCGCCTATGTGCCGGCGGTCAACCTCTGGTTCGTCACCCGCTGGAAGGATGTCGAGACCGTCGCCAAGTCGCCCGATATCTTCTCGGCAGTGGTCGGCACGTCGCCGGTCGAGCGCTCTTTCGGCAAGCCGACCATCCTGACCACCGACGGCGAGATTCACAAAGACCTTCGCCAGGGCGTCGATCCAAAATATCGGCCGCGCACCGTCGCCTCCTATGCCGGCGACCTGGTGCGCTCGGTTGCCGAACCGTTTCTCGACCAGATCGCCGAAAAGGGCTCGGCCGAGCTGATGGCAGACTATTTCGAGCCGGTGTCGACGCTCAGCCTGGCGCGCTCGCTCGGCCTCGACGACATCGACATGCCGACCTTGCGGCGCTGGTTCTATGGCCTCGCCCAGGGCGCCATCAATTTCGAGAACGACCCGAAGCGGCAAGAGGTCGCCCATGCGATCAGCGCCGAGGTCGGCGCCGCCATCCTGCCGACGCTTGAGCAACTCGCCCGCGAGCCCGACGACTCGGCGCTTTCGCACATGCTGCATGACGGCATGCCGGATGGGAAAACCCGTCCAATCGATTTCCTGATGCCGAGCATCAAGGTCATCCTGCTCGGCGGCATGCAGGAGCCCGGCCATGGCGCCGGCTCGATCCTTGCCGGCCTGCTCGCCCATCCCGAACAACTGCGGCAAGTGCTCGACGACCCCGACACCTTCGTGCCGAAGGCGGTCGACGAGGGCCTGCGCTGGGTGGCGCCGATCGGCACCCAGACGCGCCAGACGACACGCGCGGTGGAGATCGGCGGCGCCGTGGTCCCCGCCGGCGCGCCGGTCGCGGCGCTGGTCTCCTCGGCCAGCCGCGACGAAAGCCGCTTCACCGACCCCGATCGTTTCGACATCCATCGCGACGAAGGCAACCACGCCGCCTTCGGCTTCGGCCATCATTTCTGTTCCGGCCGCTTTTTCGCGCGCGAGCAGATGTGCCTGGCGCTACGGTTGTTGCTCGAGCGCTTCCCGGACCTGAAACTGGTGCCCGGGAAGGAACCGGTGTTCCGCGGCTGGGAGTTCCGCGCGCCTACCACCCTCAATGTCGCCTTCGGAGCCGCTGCCCAATGATCAGCCAGACCACCATCGACACGCTGCGCAAGGCCGAGGTCGGCGCGCGAAATCTGTTCATCGATGGCGTCCAGACGGCAGCCGCGACCGGCGCCACCTTGCCGGTGATCTCGCCGATCGACGGACGTCCCTTCGCCAGCATCGCCGACGGCAATGCCGCCGATGTCGATCGCGCGGTGCTCGCTGCCCGCAAGGCCTTCGAGAAGGGGTCCTGGT
>NZ_RZOS01001489.1:0-420 GCF_004022605.1 Mesorhizobium sp. M4B.F.Ca.ET.089.01.1.1 | reverse complement strand
ATATCGTCCACGACCGGACCGATCGTGAGTGAATTGTCGGCTATGATGAGAGGGTGATCGAACAGGTCGTCGACGTGTACCTCCGCCTGGTCGGCGAGGGGATGATCCGGCCGCATGACGACACCCATTTCAAAGCGCGTCTCATGCACAATCTTGAGGCCGGCGTCGCGAGGCGCATTGAAGGTGATTGCGAGATCGATTTCGTCGGCCGTCAGCTGACGCGCGATTTCGGCTGTGCCCCCGACCGTCGCGTGCAGCGAGGCACCAGGATGTTCAAGCCGTAAACCGCTGAAGGCTTGCGGCAGGAACTCCGCCGCCAGGCATTCCATCAAGCCGACCCTGATGTGCCCGCCCGGGTGCCCCTTCAAGTTTCCAACAGAGGCCAGAACGCGTTGGTTCTCCAACTGCCACACTCTGATC
>NZ_RZOS01001488.1:0-420 GCF_004022605.1 Mesorhizobium sp. M4B.F.Ca.ET.089.01.1.1 | reverse complement strand
GAACATCCCCATGCATCTCATCAAAGTCGATCCGCGCGCGCTGAAGGAAAATCCCGACCGTACGCGCCAGACAAAATCCTCGCCGCTGGCCGACGCGCTGCTCCTGGCCACGATCAAGGCGGTCGGCATCGTGCAGCCGCCCATCGTCACCGCCGAGGTCGACGGCGGCAATGGCTATATCATCAATACCGGCCACCGGCGGGTGAAGCAGGCGATCGCCGCGGGTCTTGAGGAAATCGAGGTCCTGGTCGAGGAAGCCGCAAGCGACAATGGCGCCATGCGCTCGATGATCGCCAATATCGCAGTCGAGCCCCTCAATCCCGTCGACCAGTGGCGGGCGATCGAACGCCTGGTCGCGGTCGGCTGGACCGAGGAGGCGATCGGCGTCGCGCTCGCTCAGCCGCTGCGCCAGATCCGAAA
>NZ_RZOS01001487.1:0-420 GCF_004022605.1 Mesorhizobium sp. M4B.F.Ca.ET.089.01.1.1 | reverse complement strand
GCCTTGGTTTCGGTGTATTGGTCGTGCGCAGCGAGGCCCTTGTCCTTGCCGCCGAAGCCCGATTCCTTGTACCCGCCGAAGGGCACGGCGAAGTCGCCTTCTGAATAGCAGTTCACCGAGACGGTGCCGGCGCGGATCGACTTGGCGACGCGATGCGCCGTGTTGAGATCGTCGGTGTAGAGGGAAGCGGCAAGGCCGTAGTTGGTGTCGTTCGCAATGCGAACCGCTTCGGCCTCGTCCTTGAACGAGATCACCGACAGGACAGGCCCGAAGATCTCTTCACGGGCAATCTTCATGGTGTTGGAAACACCATCAAAGATCGTCGGCTCAACGAAGCTGCCACCTGTTTCGGCCAGCACACGATTTCCCCCCAATGCTACCTTGGCGCCTTCATTGCGTCCCGTTTCGATGTAGGACAAG
>NZ_RZOS01001486.1:0-421 GCF_004022605.1 Mesorhizobium sp. M4B.F.Ca.ET.089.01.1.1 | reverse complement strand
GTCCAAGGTCAGGTCTCGCACGCCTTCGGCGGTGAAGAACTGGACCTCGACGGTATGCTCCTTTTCGTAGCCTTCGGGGCATTCCAGTTCCTTGTAGGGCTTTATCTCAAGATCGGAGCATTTGAAGGTCGCGGGCGTGGCCGTAGCTACCTTGGGCATCGGAGGCCCGCCGGCTGTAGGCGAGGCGTGATCGTTCGATGAAATGTCGGTGAAACGGCTGATCGGCTCGCCATCCATTTTGACGTCGCCGGACCAGGCATGGGCGTATTCCTTGCCCGTGTTTACCGAGGTGATGATGTTCTTCTTGGGCGCACAGCCGGCCTCGTTGCCGGTGCATTTGGTGTAATAGGACTTGTTCTTCTGAGTTATCGTCTTTCCGCCGATCTTGACCGTGCCGGTTCCGTTGTCGGTGTCACTGTCC
>NZ_RZOS01001485.1:0-421 GCF_004022605.1 Mesorhizobium sp. M4B.F.Ca.ET.089.01.1.1 | reverse complement strand
ACCAAGGGGACTGTCATGATCACGCAATCGTCCCCTTCATCTGCACCTTCACGAATGAACAATTCATCCGTCTCACCGTCACGAGGCCCTATCGGAACGCCCTTTCCCATCCAGCCACAGTCACCGCATACGGGGCGTTCCCACGCGATCTCCGGCAAATCCTCCCGCCACCCTTCCTGCGGAGATAGATGAGGCGAGCCGCATTCGGGACACTGTTCAGGCACCTCCCTTGCGTGGCGGAGTACCAACGAGGACGCCAGACCCAGAGCATGCTCGACCGCCGCAATCGCCGCTTCTGCGTCGTGCCATGTGGCCGAGTGGGCGTGGGTCAGCCAGTTCGAGAACACCCATGCCTCTGTCAGCATCGCCTTAAATAGGTGTCGGCGTTCCTGCTGCGCACTTCCGCCTAATGCTGTATTGC
>NZ_RZOS01001484.1:0-421 GCF_004022605.1 Mesorhizobium sp. M4B.F.Ca.ET.089.01.1.1 | reverse complement strand
GCCGTAGGGCCGGCTCTTGGGTTAACGCCGCGCTTGCATCAATCAGGCGAGGACAATCGCGTCGGACGTGTTTCCCTGTGCGGTGACGCCATGATGCGAACGCTACTTTATGAAGCCGCGCAAGTCTTGCTGACGGTGGTGAAAAAGTGGTCATGGCTGAAAGCTTGGGCGATGAACGTCGCTAAGCGCCGGGGCCGACAAAGAGCGACCGTTGCCCTTGCTCGCAGATTAGCTGTCATCATGCACAGAATATGGTCCGATGGCAGTGAGTTCCGCTGGGCGCGAGAGGAAGCGACGGCGGTGATATAGCCGGGTCCACCAAACGAAAGGGAGAACATCCGATAACGAGATCCGCCAGGGCGGATGAATGTCCTTCGCGGGACGGAGGATGAAGAGAGGACGTGCCGGGACTCGTTTCCAC
>NZ_RZOS01001483.1:0-421 GCF_004022605.1 Mesorhizobium sp. M4B.F.Ca.ET.089.01.1.1 | reverse complement strand
GCGCTCCGATACTGGGCGCGCGGGCAGCTTCGGGCTTGGACCGCTGACTGGGAAGTCTACAAACCGATGGTGGCCGAGATTGACGCGATGGTGAAGGCCAGACGGTCGGTGGGAGCCGTCCAGGCCATGGTGATGGAGCGAGTGACGGCACGGAGCTTCGTGGTTGGGACCTCCGAATACCAGAAGTGGGACGGAAGACAGCCGGGGATGGCCGATAGCATTGAACAAATAGAGGACCATTTCAAACCAGTGGAAAGGCCAGATGATGGAGAGCGCGTTCGGAAGAGCGAGAAGGAACTCTTCGATGAACTTCAGGCCATCTTGAGGGATGCTCCGAGGGGCCGGTAGAGGTTACTTGGTCGGATAAGGCCCACCTGTTCGGACGACAACACCCTCTCCTCACGGCTTCTCACCTACCGAT
>NZ_RZOS01001482.1:0-421 GCF_004022605.1 Mesorhizobium sp. M4B.F.Ca.ET.089.01.1.1 | reverse complement strand
GGTGAAGATAGTCGGCCGCAGCCTGCGCCTTGGCGGCGACGGTGATGATAGCGCGCTTGTCGTTCTTAAGGACGGCCAGCCAATTTGCCAAGTAGGCGGCGGTGTTATCGCGCGGATCATGAGCCACGCCCAGATCGGCGCAAATGAATGATGCCGCGAGTTCGGCTATGCACTCTTCCATCGCGTATGCTTCATTGCCGAATCTGCCGGTCAGATCGCGGTCAAGGCGGTGCTTAGCGCCGGAAAAATGCGCAACCTCGTGAAGCAGGGTCGAGTAAAGGTGAACCTCGCTGTCGAAGCGGTTGCGGTCGGGCATCAGAATGTCGTCGATGCTCGGTCGATAGCAGGCTTTCGTGCCGCCGTAGCTAATCTTCGCGGCGGTGTTTTTAACGAAGGCCTCGACGGTCTCGATGTGTGGAAC
>NZ_RZOS01001481.1:0-422 GCF_004022605.1 Mesorhizobium sp. M4B.F.Ca.ET.089.01.1.1 | reverse complement strand
TCTTAAGGCCGAGATGTTTATCCCGCGCGCAGGTCAGCAAGAAGCTGAACCGATCGCGCGTATCACCGCCTTGCTGCGCGCCGATCCGAAGCTGTCCGGCGATAAGGCGAAGCTCATGGAGGATATCGTCATCAGTACCTACAAGAAGCTGCGGGATGACTGACATTGAAGTTCAGGCACGGATTTAAGGCAGAGGCCAAACGTATCGCCGCCCGGGTCCGGGAAAAGGTCGGCCTGACGCCGATCTGTCCTATCGACCCCGTGCAAGTCTGCGCCCGCTTTGACATCCGTCTGCTCAAGCTGAGCGAGGTCGAGCCGGACTCCCCTTTTCTGCATGGCGAAAACCGGAAGTTCTTCTCGGCGGTGACCGTGCCGCGTGGCGGCCAGACAGCCATTCTGCACAACGACAAGCACCATGAGCA
>NZ_RZOS01001480.1:0-422 GCF_004022605.1 Mesorhizobium sp. M4B.F.Ca.ET.089.01.1.1 | reverse complement strand
GTCCGGCACCTGCTCGAGATCCGGAAAGTCCGGTGACAGCCGCCACTGGTTCGGATTGTTGGTAGTGCCGCGATATCCGCCCAGGAATACCTCGCCGCACGGCTCGCAATACAGGAGCTCGAGCACACGCGAGCCGCACCCACACCCGGAGGCCGGAACGTGATACAGCGCTCCGACAGGCGGAGCGTCAGAGCGCTGCGGCGTGTGCCCGCAGGCCGGATCGGCACAAGCCCAGAGGCCCTGCACGTTCCGGAACATTATATGGGCGCGGACCGGCAGCAATGGATCCGCGTTGGGCAGCTCGGCGCTCGCGAGCGCAGTCACAAGGCCCTCGGCCGCCGCAGCCGCTACCAGCCGGGTCTCCGCGGGAAATAGGCGGGCGCCGATGTCGGCTGTCTGTCTTGGCTCCGGCCTGCCCGAGC
>NZ_RZOS01000147.1:0-12409 GCF_004022605.1 Mesorhizobium sp. M4B.F.Ca.ET.089.01.1.1 | reverse complement strand
CCGCCCCGACGGCGTCGAGGACCGCCGCATCGTCAGCGACGGCGCCTCCGCCGGCGGCCATGCCGTCGACCTGCCGCTCGAGCCAAACGCCATGCGCGGCACCTGGACGGTGTCGATCCATACTGATCCCAAGCAGGCCGCCGTCGCCAGCCAGATGTTCCTGGTCGAAGACTTCGTGCCGGATCGCATCGAGTTCGACCTCTCCGCCGACAAGAAGGAGATCGCGCAGGGCGAAACCGCCAACGTCACCGTCGACGGCCGCTTCCTTTATGGCGCGCCGGCCGCCGGACTGGCGCTCGAAGGCGAATTGACGCTGTCGACCGCCCGCGACTGGGACCGCTTCAAGGGCTATTCCTTCGGCCTCGCCGACGAGCAGTCGGCCGAACCTTCGGTGACGCCGCTCGCCGGCCTGCCCGTGGTCGGCGACGATGGCAAGGCGACCTTCCCGGTCGCCGTCGACCAGCTGCCCTCGACCACCAAGCTGGTCGACGCCAAGGTCACCGTCCGCATGCGCGAAACCGGCGGCCGCGCCGTCGAGCGCTCGCTCAACATCGGCATCCGCCCGCAGGGCCACATGATCGGCATCCGTCCGGATTTCGAGAACGACGAGGTGCCGCAGGGCGGCACGGCGAAGTTCAGCCTGATCGCCGTCGACCCCGACGGCAAGCGCGAGGCGCTGAAGGGCGCGCTGTGGTCGCTCGTAAAGGTCGAGCGCAATTACCAGTGGTACCGCTCAAACAACTCATGGAATTACGAGCCAGTCACCTTCACCAAATCGGTGGCCAACGGTCAGGTCGATCTTGCCGCCGATGGCGAGGCGACCGTGTCGCTGCCGGTCGACTGGGGCCGCTACCGGCTCGAGGTCGAGACGGCTGATCCCGAGGGTCCGGCGACCAGCTACGAATTCGATGGCGGCTGGTATGTCAGTTCCACCACCACCGAAACCCCCGACGGCCTCGAGGTCGCCCTCGACAAGGACACCTACGCCGCCGGCGAAGTGGCCAAGCTAAAGGTCTCGCCGCACTTTGCCGGCGAACTGCTGGTCACCATCGGCGCCGACAAATTGCTGAAGACCGTCACCGCAAGCGTGCCGGCCGGCGGCGGCACCGTCGACATCCCGATCGGCGACGACTGGGGCGCCGGCGCCTATGTCACGGCGACGCTGTTCCGGCCGGGCGACGCGCAGGAGACGCGCATGCCGGCCCGCGCCATCGGTGTGAAATGGCTGACGGTCGACCCGGGCTCGAAGAAGCTCGCCGTCACCTTGACGCCGCCCGAGAAGGCAATGCCGCGCCAGCAACTGTCGATCCCGGTCGCGGTGGCGGGCGTCCAGCCTGGCAGCAATGCCTATGTGATGGTTGCCGCCGTCGATGTCGGCATCCTCAACCTGACCAACTACAAGGCGCCCGATCCGGAGAACTGGTTCTTCGGCCAGCGCATGCTGGGGCTTGAGATCCGCGACCTCTACGGCCGCCTGATCGACGGCTCGCTCGGCACCACCGGCAAGCTGCGCACCGGCGGCGACGGCGCCGCCTTGCAGGCGCAGGGCAGCCCGCCGACCGAAAAGCTGGTCGCCTTCTTCTCCGGTCCCGTCCAACTCGACGCCGACGGCAAGGCCAGGATCGATTTCGACATCCCGCAGTTCAACGGCACCGTGCGCGTCATGACTGTTGCCTGGACCAGGGAAGCGGTCGGCCACGCTCAGGCCGATGTCATCGTGCGCGATCCGGTGGTCATCACCGCCGGCCTGCCGCGCTTCCTCGCGCCCGGCGACAACGCCGTCATGCGCCTCGACGTCGCCGATACCGACGGCCCGGCCGGCGACTACGCGCTGTCGATCGACACGACAGGCGACCTGTCGACGGGCGACAAGCCGCTGCCGGCGAAACTGACGCTCGCCCAGGGCAAGCGCCAGACGCTGACCGTGCCGCTGGTTGCCAAAACCGCCGGCAACGCCTCGATCACCGTCAAGCTCGCCCATGCCGACGGCACCGAGGTCGAGCAGACGCTCTATGTGCCGGTGCGGCCGGCGCAACTGCCGGTCACCACCCGCCTGGTGGTCGACCTCAAGCCCAATGTGGGCGCCTTGCGCGTCGACAAGGAACTCCTGGCGGCAAGCCTGCTCGACGGCGCTTCGGTCAGCGTCGGCGTTTCGCAGGCGGCCGCCTTCGACGTGCCGTCGCTGCTGATGACGCTCGACCGCTACCCCTATGGCTGCGCCGAGCAGACGACCAGCCGCGCCCTGCCGCTGCTCTATGTCAATGAGTTGGCTTCGGGCATCGGCATGGCCAGCGATCCGGACCTGCATGGCCGCATCCAGGATGCTATCTACAAGGTGCTGAGCTACCAGGCCTCGGCCGGCAGCTTCGGCCTGTGGGGTCCCGGCTCCGGCGATCTCTGGCTCGACGCCTATGTCAGCGACTTCCTGACCCGGGCGCGCGAGCAGAAATACGATGTGCCGGCGTTGGCGATGAACCAGGCGCTGAGCAACCTGCAGAACTCGCTCGGCTATGATCAGGACGTCCAGGATCGCGGCAGCGAGATCGCCTACGCGCTCTATGTGCTGGCCCGCAACAAGAAGGCTTCGATCGGCGATCTGCGCTATTACGCCGACACCCAGCTCGAAGCCTTCACCAGCCCGATGGCCGTCGCGCAGCTTGCGGCGAGCCTTGCGCTCTATGGCGACGCGCAGCGCTCGGAAGCTACCTTCCAGACCGCGCTGCGGCTGGCGAAGGGGGCCACCGAGTACGATTACTACCGCTCCGACTATGGCTCGCCGCTCCGCGACGGCGCGGCGATCCTGGCGCTGGCCGCCGAATCGAAGCTGGTGCCGACCATTGTGCCGGCGCTGATCAAGCTGGTGGCCAGGCAGCGCGCCGATGCCCGCTGGACGAGCACGCAGGACGAGTCCTGGATGCTCCTGGCGGCGCGGGCGCTGAAGGAGGGCAATGATTCCATCACGCTCTCCGTCAACGGCGCGCCGCATGCCGGTGGCTATTCCGACCGCTTCAGCGGCAGCGACATCGCCGACAGCCCGCTCACCATCGCCAACACCGGCAAGACGCCGCTGCAGGCGGTGGTCACCACGGTGGCCTCGCCGGTCGAGACGCTGCCGGCCGACGGCGACGGCTTCACCATCGAACGCACCTACTACAGGCTCGATGGCACCGAGGCCAACGTCACCGAGGTCAAGCAGAACGAACGCTATGTCGTCGTGCTCAAGGTCTACGAGCAGAACAGCTGGCCCTCGCGGCTGCTGATCACCGACCTGCTGCCGGCCGGCTTCGAGATCGACAATCCGGGCCTGGTGTCCAGCGCCCAACTGTCGAACTTCTCCTGGCTGGCGCAGACCGACGCCGCTCATCTCGAGTTCCGCGACGACCGCTTCGTCGCGGCCTTCAACCCGAACGATGGCGACGGCGACCGCAACATCACGCTGGCCTACGTCGTGCGCGCGGTGACGCCCGGCACCTATGCCCATCCGGCGGCAACGGTGGAGGATATGTACCGGCCGCAATACTCGGCCCGCACCGCCAGCGGCATGATGGAGGTCAAGGCGCCGTAAGCGCCTTGATAGACGTGGCGATGGCGCTGCCCCTCATCCGCCTGCCGGCACCTTCTCCCCGTATAGAGACGGGGAGAAGGGGGCTGTCGCGAATTTCTCCGCCTATTCTGCACCGTTGGCGATTGGCGAAACCATCGGCAACAGCCCCTTTCTCCCCGTCTCTATACGGGGAGAAATGTCCGGCAGGACAATGAGGGGCGGCGCCATGCTTTCCAGAAAATTCCTGCGTCGCAGCGCCATAGCCGCGGCTTGTTGCGTCGGCGTTGTTGCCCTTTCCACAGCCATCCTCTGGCAGCTCGACCGCGCCTACCCGCCGCCACTGCCAGAAAAACTGGCAGTCTCCACCGAGGTGCAGGACCGCGACGGCCAGTTGCTGCGCGCCTTCGCCACGCCCGACGGCTACTGGCGGCTCGAAACCCGTCTCGACCAGGTCGACAAACAGTTCGTCGACATGCTGGTCGCCTATGAGGACAAGCGCTTCTGGGACCATGACGGTGTCGATGTGCTGGCCCTTTGCCGGGCCGCCGGCCAGTTCGTCAGCAACGGCCACATCGTCTCCGGCGGCTCGACCCTGTCGATGCAGCTTGCCCGGCTGATCGAGCCGCGCGACAGCCGCAGCCTCGGCTCCAAGATCAAGCAGATGCTGCGAGCCATCCAGATCGAGCGGCGACTTTCCAAACGCGAGATCCTCGAACGCTATCTGACGCTGGCCCCCTATGGTGGCAATCTCGAAGGCGTGCGTGCCGCTTCGCTGGCCTATTTCGGCAAGGAGCCGAAGCGGCTGACGGTCTCGGAAGCCGCTTTGCTCGTCGCCCTGCCGCAACTGCCGGAGAAGCGACGGCCGGACCGCAACCTCGACATCGCGCATGCCGCGCGCGACCGCGTGCTGACGCGCATGGTCTCGGCCGGCCTGCTTGGCGACCGGGAAGCCGCGCGCGCTGCGCTGGACGACGTCTCCGGCCTGCGCCGCAAGCTGCCGGCGCTCGCCGCGCATGCCGCCTATGCCATGCTGCCCAAGGCAGAGCCGGGCAAGCCGCTGCAGCTCACCATCCGCAGGAGCGTCCAGCAAGGGCTGGAACAGGTGGCGAAGGAAGCCGCCGCCAGGCTCGGCCCAAGACTTTCCGTCGCCATGGTGCTGGCCGATGCCCGCACCGGCGACATCCTCGGCGAGGTCGGCTCGGCCGATTTCTTCGACGCCAGCCGCTCCGGCTGGATCGACATGACCAGGATCGTCCGCTCGCCGGGCTCGACGCTGAAACCGTTCATCTACGGGCTCGCCTTCGAGCAGGGCCTGGTCGCGCAGGAGACCATCATCGAGGACAGCCCGGCCGATTTCGCCGGCTACCGGCCGAAGAATTTCGACATGGGCTATCAGGGCGACGTCAGCATCCGCCAGGCGCTGCAGCTCTCGCTCAACGTGCCGGCGATCCGGGTGCTCGACGCGGTCGGACCGGCCAGGCTGACGGCGCGCTTCCGCCAGGCCGGCGTCAACCCGGTGCTGCCGGTCAACGAGGCGCCGGGCCTGGCGATCGGCCTCGGCGGCGTCGGTGTGACCTTGCGCGGTCTCGTCCAGCTCTATACGGGCCTCGCCAATGGCGGCAAGGCGCACACGCTGCATGACGGCACCGAGCCGGCCAACGCCGAACGCACCACCGCAACCATCCTCGACGACCAGGCCAACTGGCAGATCACCGACATATTGTCGGGCGTGAAGCCGCCCGAGGGCGCCTTGCAGCGCGGCATCGCCTACAAGACCGGCACCTCCTATGGCTACCGCGACGCCTGGTCGGTCGGTTTCGACGGCCGCTATGTGCTGGGCGTCTGGGTCGGCCGCGCCGATGCCGGCGCCGTGCCTGGTCTTTCCGGATACGTCTCGGCCGCGCCGATCCTGTTCGAGGGCTTTGTCCGCTCCGGCCTCGCCACCGTTCCGCTTCCCGGCCAGCCGGCCGGCGTCCGCCGCCCGAAACGCGACGAGTTGCCGGTGACGCTGGCGCGCTTCGGCGCCGGATCGGACGGGCTGGTGCAGGCAACGCCGGCCGAGCCCGCGCCGACGATCGTCTTTCCGCCCGACGGCGCGCGCGTCGACCTCGCCGCCAATTCGGCCGACTCCTCGCCGCTGGTGCTGAAGCTGCAGGGCGGCCGCGCGCCCTTCCGCTGGCTGGCCAACGGCAAGCCGCTGTCCGGCATCGACCGGCGCCGCACCGCCACCTGGCTGCCCGACGGCGCCGGCTATTCGACGCTCACCGTGATCGACGCCGCCGGCCGCGCGGCAAGCGTGAAGGTTTTCGTTGAATAGACAGCGCCAAGCGATTCATGGGATTGCGCTTCTTCGCCTGATGTATGGCGCGAGGCCCCCCTCTCTGGCCTGCCGGCCATCTCCCCCTCAAGGGGAAAGATTATTCGCTTCGCCACCTTCGCCAATTTTCGACCTTAGAAAGGCGGGAGCCGCGCCGAAAATGCCAATCTCCCCCCTTGAGGGGGAGATGCCCGGCAGGGCAGAGAGGGGGGCCTCGCGCCGACCTCTGTGGGGAGCATTTTTCGCAGCGCTTGCGCTAGCAATCGCGAGCCCTCTCTCGGCTTACGCAGATGCCCCGCCCTTCGGCTTCGTCAGGCTCGCCGATGTCGATGCGACCATTCGCCAGGACATCCGCTATGCCGGGAACAAAAACTTCCTGCGCCGCCAGGTCGACGGCTATGAGGCGCCGGTCTGCATCCTGACTAGGCAGGCGGCAAAGGCGCTGTCCATCGTCCAGAAAGCTCTTTCAGCAAAGGGCCAGACTCTGGTCGTCTTCGACTGCTATCGCCCGGCGAGGGCCGTCGCCGACATGGTCGAGTGGACGCGATCGGGCGGACCTCCGGACCCGCAATGGTACCCCTCCGTGAAACGCGGCGACCTCATCGCCAAGGGTTATATCGGCGAGCTCTCCAACCATTCGCGCGGCTCGACGGTGGATCTCGCCATGGCGCCCGTTGCTGGCGCGGCCGCACCTCACCCTTCCTGCGGCGCGCCCGATGCCGACACGCTTGATTTCGGCACCGGCTTCGACTGTTTCGACCAGGCCAGCGAAACCGCCCACCATCCGCTCCCCGGCAACGCGGCGGCAAACCGCAAACGACTGGTCGAGGCCATGCGCGCCGCCGGTTTCCGCAACTACGCCCGCGAATGGTGGCACTTCACGCTGACGGAAGAGCCGTTCCCGAAGCAACGCTTCGACTTTCCCGTCACCGCGCCTTAGAGGTCCGGCCGCGAAGGCCGACCTGTCGCCGCGCAGCCTTGCCTGGACGCGCCCCACTTCTAGATAGCGTCGGGCCGGCGAGGAGGCGGTCTATCTAATATGAGGAAACCATTTCCCCAAGGGGCAGGCGATCGGCGAAAAATTTCTCCGATAGGCCAAAAAAGGCAACATTGAATGCATCTAAATTCTATCAATTCGCTAGAGTTCGGCCGTCATCAACGGAGGCGGAAATGACCAAACCTCATTTCAAGAAACTGCTTGGCGCGCTGGTCGCCTCATCTGTCCAGTTCGGCACGCTCGGTTTGGCGTTCGCCGATACGACCCTTCTCAACGTGTCCTACGATCCGACGCGTGAACTCTACAAGGCCTATGACGAGGCCTTCGCCGCGCACTGGAAGGCCGAGACCGGCGAGACCGTGACCATCCAGCAGTCGCATGGCGGATCGGGCGCGCAGGCTCGCGCCGTGATCGACGGGCTCGACGCCGATGTCGTGACGCTGGCGCTCGAAGGCGACATCAACGCCATCGTCTCGAAGGCGAAGAAGATCAATCCGGACTGGCGCAAAAAGTTCGAGAACAATTCGGCCCCTTACACCTCGACCATCATCTTCCTGGTCCGCAAGGGCAACCCGAAGGGCATCCATGACTGGAACGACCTGATCAAGGACGGCGTCCAGGTGATCACGCCCAACCCGAAGACCTCCGGCGGCGCGCGCTGGAACTATCTCGCCGCCTGGGCCTATGCCAACGCCAATGACGGCGGCGACGATGCCAAGACCAAGGAATTCATCGCCAAGCTCTACTCCCAAGTGCCGGTCCTCGACACCGGCGCGCGCGGCTCGACCGTGACCTTCGCGCAAAAGGGTCTGGGCGACGTGCTTCTGGCCTGGGAAAACGAGGCCTATCTCGCGCTCGACGAATTCGGCGCCGACAATTTCGACATCGTCTATCCGCCGACCTCGATCCTGGCCGAACCGCCTGTCGCGGTGGTCGACGCCAATGTCGACGCCAAGGGCACGCGCAAGGTCGCCGAGGCCTATCTCGGCTACCTCTACTCCAAGGAGGGCCAGACGCTAATCGCCAAGAACCACTATCGTCCGGCAAAGCCCGATCTGGTGCCCGCCGAGGACCTCGCCAAACTGCCCGAGATCAAGCTGATCACCATCGACGATCCGCTTTTCGGCGGCTGGAAGAAGGCACAGCCTTATCATTTCGGCGATGGTGGTATATTCGACCAGATCTACAAGCCGGCCCAGTGAGGCGCGACGGCCTCGCGGCCGGGACAACCGACGGCAGTCTGGTCTGAATAAGAAGGGACGAACCAGAATTCCATGACCACAGCACCCGCTCCGGCGGGGTGGCGATTCAAGCAGCCGAGCGTCATTCCGGGTTTCGGACTGACGCTCGGCTTCTCGCTTGCCTACCTCACGCTCATCATCCTTATCCCACTCTCCGGGCTGGTCTGGCGCTCGGCGGCACTCGGCTGGACCGATTTCTGGGCGATCGCTGCCGACCGCCGCACCATCAACGCGCTTGAAATCAGCTTCGGCACCGCCTTCATCGCCGCCGGCGTCAACGTCGTCTTCGGCACCATCGTCGCCTGGGTGCTGGTGCGCTACCGCTTTCCCGGCCGTCGCATCGTCGATGCCATGGTCGATCTGCCCTTCGCGCTGCCGACCGCCGTCGCCGGCATCGCGCTCACCACGCTCTACGCGCCGAACGGCTGGATCGGCAAATTACTGATGCCGCTCGGCATCAAGGTCGCCTATACGCCGCTCGGCATCGTCATCGCGCTGGTGTTCATCGGCCTACCCTTCGTCGTGCGCACCGTGCAGCCGATCATGGAAGAGCTCGACAAGGAGGTCGAGGAAGCGGCCGCCACGCTCGGCGCCAACCGTTTCCAGATCATCACCCGCATCCTGTTCCCGGGCCTGGCGCCGGCGATCATCACCGGCTTCTCGCTCGCCTTCGCGCGCGGCGTCGGCGAATACGGCTCGGTCATCTTCATCGCCGGCAACCTGCCGTTCAAGTCGGAGATCGCGCCGCTGCTGATCGTGATCAGGCTGGAGGAGTACAACTATCCCGCGGCCACCGCGATCGCAGCCATCATGCTGGCGCTGTCGTTCCTGATGCTGCTGGTCGTCAACCTGGCACAGTCATGGAGCCGCAAACGCTATGGCTGACCCCGAAATCAAATCCTACGAACCGCATCACGAAAGCCAGTCGGCGGCGGTCACCGAAAGCCGGCCGGTGCGCATCGTGGCGATGGCCGTGGCCTTCGCCTTCCTCGCCGTCTTCCTGCTCATGCCGCTGATCGTCGTCTTCCACGAGGCGCTGGCAAAGGGCGTCGGTGCCTATTCGGAGGCGCTGGCCAGTTCCGACACGCGCTCGGCCATCCGGCTGACACTGCTGGTGGCGGCGATCTCGGTGCCGCTCAACCTCGTCTTCGGCATTTCCGCCGCCTGGGCGATCGCCAAATTCGAGTTCAAGGGCAAGGCCTTCCTGACCACCCTCATCGACCTGCCGTTCTCGGTCTCGCCGGTGATTTCCGGCCTGGTCTACGTGCTGCTGTTCGGCGCCCAGGGCGTGCTCGGCGCCTGGTTGAAGGCGCATGGCGTCGTCATCCTGTTCGCCGTGCCGGGCATCGTGCTCGCCACCGTCTTCGTCACCTTCCCCTTCGTTGCCCGCGAACTGATCCCGCTGATGCAGGAACAGGGCAATGGCGACGAGGAGGCCGCGCTTTCGCTCGGCGCCAATGGCGGGCAGACCTTCTGGTACGTGACGCTGCCCAACATCAAATGGGGCCTGCTCTACGGCGTCCTGCTCTGCAACGCCCGCGCCATGGGCGAGTTCGGCGCGGTGTCGGTGGTGTCGGGGCACATACGCGGCCTCACCAACACCATGCCGCTGCATGTCGAAATCCTCTACAACGAGTACAATGCCGTCGGCGCCTTCGCCGTCGCTTCGCTGCTTGCCGGCCTGGCGCTGGTGACGTTGGTCTTGAAAACACTTCTCGAGATGCGCTACGGCGCCGAGATCGCCGCCACGCGCGGACACTGAATGCATATCGCCCAAAAGCGCGAACCGGTTTTGGGATAACGGCAGGCACCGACAAAAGGGACGGTTTATGGAAGTTCGCGTTGCCAACGTGCGCAAGGAGTTTGAGCGGTTTCCTGCCCTCCACGACGTCTCGCTCGACATCAAGTCGGGCGAGCTGATCGCGCTGCTGGGCCCGTCCGGCTCCGGCAAGACGACGCTTCTGCGGCTGATCGCCGGGCTGGAGCGGCCGACCAAGGGCACGATCTTCTTCGGCGACGAGGACGCCTCGCAGAAGTCGATACAGGAGCGCAATGTCGGCTTTGTCTTCCAGCACTACGCGCTGTTCCGCCACATGACCGTCGCCGACAATATCGGCTTCGGCCTCAAGGTCCGGCACGGCGCGGCACGCCCGCCGGCGCAGGAGATCCGTCGCCGCGCCTCGGAGCTTCTCGACCTCGTCCAGCTCTCGGGCCTGGAGAAGCGCTACCCGGCGCAGCTCTCGGGCGGCCAGCGCCAGCGCGTCGCGCTTGCCCGCGCCATGGCGATCGAACCCAAGGTGCTGTTGCTCGACGAGCCGTTCGGCGCGCTCGACGCCCAGGTGCGCCGTGAGCTTCGCCGCTGGTTGCGCGAGATCCACGACCGCACCGGCCACACCACGGTCTTCGTCACCCACGACCAGGAAGAGGCGCTGGAGCTCGCAGACCGCGTCGTGGTGATGAGCCAGGGCCGCATCGAGCAGGTCGGTTCCGCCGATGAGATCTACGACACCCCGAACTCGCCCTTCGTCTATAGCTTCATCGGCGAATCGAGCTGCCTGCCGGTCAAGGTCGAGAGCGGCGAGGTCTGGATCGCCGACCGGTCGATCGGCCTGTCCGCCCCGCATGCGGCCTCTGGCGACGCGCTGCTGTATTTCCGCCCGCATGACGTCGAACTGCTCGACGGCTGCAGCGGCTGCATCGCCGGCACTGTCGCCGCGAGCCGCCGCGTCGCCGGCACCAGGCGGGTGGAGCTCGAGATCGGCGGCGAGCGCCAGCGGGTCGAGGTCGAGCTGCCCGTCGATCATCCGGCGGCGCAGAAGAGCCGGGTGGCGTTCAGGCCGCGGCGCTGGAAACTTTTCCCGGCGTCCGAGCCCGGAAAAGCCAGCTGAATCAGCCTGAAAGAAAATCCTAACAAGCATTTGTTTCGGCGGAATCTTTTCCGACGACGACACGATAGCGCCGGCTCGCATGTCTGGCGCTGGCCGGCCTTGTGCTATTATCCTGCGCCCTTGTTGCAACTCTCAAGGGGCCGGTTTTCATGAAGCGATTTTTGCTTGGCGCGGCGGCACTGGCCACCCTCTTCCTCGCATCCTCCGGGGCCTGGTCGGCCGACAGGTTGCTGAACGCGTCCTACGACGTCGGCCGCGAGCTGTTCGCCGAAGTCAACAAGGCCTTCGTCGCCGAACATCCGGGCGTGACGATCGACCAGTCGCATGCCGGGTCCTCCGCTCAGGCGCGCGCCATCGCCGAAGGGCTCGGCGCCGATGTCGTCACCTTGAACCAGGTCATCGATGTCGATTTCCTGGTCAAGAAGGGGCTCGTCTCCGCCGACTGGCAGAAGGATTTCCCAGACAACGCCTCGCCCTTCTATTCGCTGCCGTCCTTCCTGGTGCGCGCCGGCAACCCCAAGCACATCAAGGACTGGAACGATCTGGTGCGCGACGACGTGCAGGTGATCTTCCCCAACCCGAAGACATCGGGCAACGCGCGCTACACCTATCTCGCCGCCACCGCTTACGCCAAGGAGGTCTTCAAGGGCGACGACGCCAAGGTGAAGGAGTTCATCACCAAGCTGTTCAACAACGTGCCGGTCTTCGACACCGGCGGCCGTGCCGCCACAACGACCTTCGTGCAGCGCGAGATCGGCGACGTGCTGATCACCTTCGAATCGGAGACGCGCGGCATCCGCAAGGAGTATGGCAACGACAAGTTCGAGCAGGTCACGCCCTCGGTCAGCCTGCTGGCGGAATTCCCCGTCGCCATCGTCGGCAAGGTTGCCGACGAGCATGGCACGCGCGATCTCGCCAAGACCTATCTCGACTTCCTCTATACGCCCGAAGGCCAGGACATCCTTGCCCGCAACGGCAACCGCGTCCGCGATGCGGCGGTCGCGGCGAAGTACAAGGACCAGTTCCCAGATGTCCGCCTGCTGACGGTGGACGACGTCTTCGGCGGCTGGCCCAAGGTACAGGCCGAGCATTTCGCCGCCGGCGGCCTGCTCGAGCAGGCCTATGGCAGCCGCTGACGGCTCCAACGCCTCGGCGTCGACCTGAACAGGAAAGCCGGCTTCGCCGGCTTTCCTAATTTCATGCGCCAGCAGGCCAATTCCTGGCAAAATCCCGACCTCATCTGTGAGAAACGTTACAAAGAATCAACGCGTTTGTGCCTAACGTGCCGTCGGGCGGCTTGTTTTGCGCGAAACGGCATACGCGATCCGAGACGTCATGATTTGCACACAAACAACCGCCAGATGCAGGCGGTTGGGGGTTTTCATGAACTGAATCGGGCATGCTTTACAAAAAAAGCAAAAA
>NZ_RZOS01001479.1:0-423 GCF_004022605.1 Mesorhizobium sp. M4B.F.Ca.ET.089.01.1.1 | reverse complement strand
GACCAACGAGGTGGCGCGCCATGAGATGATGGCGGCGGGAGCGGCCACCGTCGACGAGATGCGCGGCGCGCTGGCACGCACGCTGAAGTCGCTGGAGCCCTACATCCAGCCGCTGATCGTCAAGTCGCGCCTGAAGGGCGCAGACGGGAGGTAGCGTGACCTCCGAAGCACCGCCCTTCTGGTGGGAAAAACCGGACTGGCGCGTTCTGGCGCTGTCGCCGCTGTCGGCGGCCTATGCGGTCGTCGCCGGCCGCCGCATGCGGCGGGCACCGCGCGAAAAGGTCGAGGCGCCGGTGCTGTGCGTCGGCAACTTCACCGTCGGCGGCACCGGTAAGACGCCTGTGGCGATCGCGCTCGCGAGGCAAGCCAAGCGCATGCAGCTCAATCCCGGCTTCCTGTCGCGCGGTCACGGCGGCCCCCTCG
>NZ_RZOS01001478.1:0-423 GCF_004022605.1 Mesorhizobium sp. M4B.F.Ca.ET.089.01.1.1 | reverse complement strand
ATATTCCTGCACAAGGGTATCGTTGAGCAGGATGCCGTGCCGGAAGAACTGTTTCGAAATCCCGCATCCGAGGCGGTGAACCGGTTCCTATCCAGCGTTATTCCAACTGCCGCCTGATGGCGGCCATCAAACAGAAAGCAAAGAGGGGTAACTCAGAATGCTCGTAAAGAACACACTTCGCTTAATCTGCCTATCCGGCCTGATGGTGGCGGCGGCAATAAGCGTCGCATGGGCCGAGGACGGCGTCTTACGCGTGGGCACCGAAGGCGATGCCCCGCAGTTCAGCATGGCCGACGCCAACGGCAACGTTACCGGCTTCGACGCCGATATCGCCAACGGCATTTGCGCCCAGCTCAAGGTCAAATGCAAATTCGTGGTGCAGACGTTCAGTTCCTTGGTTCCGTCGATGGACAGCGATCGCTT
>NZ_RZOS01001477.1:0-423 GCF_004022605.1 Mesorhizobium sp. M4B.F.Ca.ET.089.01.1.1 | reverse complement strand
CAATGAAGCGTTGCCGCATATGGGTTTTCTTGAAGGTCGATATAGGGACAAGCCCCTGCGCATCATTCGTCTCAGCTTTTCGGGCGAGCGGGCTTACGAGATCTATACCGGTGCTAGCGTCGGCAAGGAAATGTGGTGCCGGTTGATCGAGGCCGGCACGCCTTTCGGCCAAAAGCCTTACGGGGTCGAGGCTCTGGGCGCCTTGCGCGTCGAGCAAGGCCATGTCGCTGGGCCGGAGATCGACGGCAGGACGACGCTCGACGACCTCGGACTCAGCCGCATGGCGGGTAAGCGCAGCGGCTATGTAGGCGATGTGCTTGGCCGCCGTGAAGCTCTCAGTGACCCGGCGAGGCCGCGGCTGGTCGGACTACGCTGCCTTGAGCCGGGCAAGAGGTTGAGCGGAGGCGCTATTCTATTCAGGCC
>NZ_RZOS01001476.1:0-423 GCF_004022605.1 Mesorhizobium sp. M4B.F.Ca.ET.089.01.1.1 | reverse complement strand
GATCGGCAGACATTCGTCGCGATTGTAGTTGACGACATAGATCGTGATCCTGCTGACCTGCGAAGGCGCCGCACCGGCGGCGGCGAGTGCTCGGCCGAGATTGGCAAACACCTGGCGCGCCTGCGTCGCAAGATCGCCACGGCCAACAAGCTTGCCATCCAGGTCTTCTGGCTCCTGGCCCGAGATGAATACCAACTTGCTGCCTGTCGCAACGACAACCTGGCTATACGTCTGCGGAACTGGCAGGTCCTTCGGGTTGATGCATTGCAGCGGCATTCATCGGGTCTCCTGTATGGTGGTCTCAATTTTCTGGGAGTCTGTTCTTCCGATGGATAAACATATGGCTATGCGGCGTGCCTGTCGCCAGCCCGCAGCCACCGACGCGGATCGACCGAAGCGGCCGGCCGCTGGTCGAGCGAGGCG
>NZ_RZOS01001475.1:0-423 GCF_004022605.1 Mesorhizobium sp. M4B.F.Ca.ET.089.01.1.1 | reverse complement strand
GCCCTGCGCCTGGCCTCTAGCGCGGCAAGAAAGCCACGCGGTGCCTCGGCGGCTTGAGCCCGCGCCTTGATCTCGGCCAGCGGCACGCGCTGCTTGGCCGCCGCTATCTCCTCGCGTTTGTAGCCTTCGATCTTGCGCAGAATGTCGGACAAGGGCTCTACTCGTTCGAAATTTCAACCAGCCGACCGAGCACTTGGAGCGCGCGGCCGCTGTCGATGGCTTGCGCTGCGCTCGCCATGCCGTCGGCGAGCGTCGTCGCCTTGCCGGCCACCACCAGGCCGGCGCCCGCATTCATCAGCACGGTGTCGCGATAGGCGCCCGCAGCACCTGCCAGCATGTCGCGCAGCGCCTTGGCGTTGTAGGCCGCGTCGCCGCCGCGCAACTCGTCCTTGGTGTGGCGCTGCAGGCCGACCGCTTCGGGGG
>NZ_RZOS01001474.1:0-423 GCF_004022605.1 Mesorhizobium sp. M4B.F.Ca.ET.089.01.1.1 | reverse complement strand
CCACGACAGGATCAGAAGCGCTCCAGTCTGCCGAACGTCGGCCTTGCGCTTCAGAGCAGCCAGTGGCACCGCAGCCGTGAAGTGACCGGTTTCAGCCGTTGGCAGACGATATTCGTAATCAGAAGAGACTGACAGTCGATACAGTCGACGGTGGTTCGGGGGCTTGGATTCGGGGTGGCTTTCGTCCTTTGGAATTCCCGGAAACAGCAGTTTGCAGTATGCTGCTGCCTTTGCAGGGTGAGCCTGGTGTCGTTCGCCCTCACACGCAGTCGTTATCGGCGGCACGATTTTGGCGGGGGCACATGAGGGGGATTCTTGATGCGGTCGTCATAGGCGCTGGCTCGGCCGGCCTTGGCGTCAGCTATTTCCTGCCAGGCCCGGCCAGCATGGTGGTCAGACCTGCCGACCATAGTTCGCCAGGTC
>NZ_RZOS01001473.1:0-423 GCF_004022605.1 Mesorhizobium sp. M4B.F.Ca.ET.089.01.1.1 | reverse complement strand
GGGCAATCCTCGTCGGTGCCGGACAATGACCTCGGGAGAAACGCAATGAAACCCGATAGCATCATCGACATCCACCCAGACGACCAGTCTCGAGAGACGGCCGAGATCATGCGGCGCTTCAACGACGTGTTCCAGCGCCACGACCCGTCGGCGCTGGCCGAACTGGTGGGCGAGAACTGCGTGATCGAAAACACCGTACCGGCGCCCGAGGGTGCCCGCCACACAGGCGGCGAAGCGTGCGTCGGGCTATGGACGGCGATCGCAACCCAGGCCGGCACGCGCTTCGACCTGGAAGAAACCTTCGTCGCCGGCGAGCGGGCGACGATCCGCTGGCGCTACTGGATGGCGGACGGCAATTCGCTGCGCGGCGTCAACCTGATGCGCGTTGCCGGCGGACGCATCGTCGAGGCGATGGGATATGTG
>NZ_RZOS01001472.1:0-424 GCF_004022605.1 Mesorhizobium sp. M4B.F.Ca.ET.089.01.1.1 | reverse complement strand
GAGATACAGCACAACGGGACCACCCATTACGCCTACCCTGAAGTCGTGTGCATGGCCTTCATTGAGTTCTTTGCGTTCGAAGCCCAAAGGACGAACGATACCGCTCTTCTGAACTTCCGCAAGCTTGCGCGGTATGGTCTCAATCAATTCATCTACGATGCCCTTGGGTACTCGCCGACCGACAAGTGGGTCTATTTCAATGACCGCGTGTCGATCCTTCAAGACAGCTCGCCGGATGGCTATTTCATCGTTTTCAAGGAAACCACCGGCATGGTGGTTGACCTCATACGGGCCGGTCTACCGGTTAACGACAAGACGATCCCAGATATCAGCGTGGGCAAGTGCTGGAGTAAACATTGGGAAGAAAGCGGCCTTAGCGGAGACCATGACGCGCGCATCAAGTTCGAACACAACTATCCAAGAT
>NZ_RZOS01001471.1:0-425 GCF_004022605.1 Mesorhizobium sp. M4B.F.Ca.ET.089.01.1.1 | reverse complement strand
AAATGCGACCGGGCTTCAACCTCCAAAAGGGGAAGAACGATGACGAACCTTAAGAGAATGCTGCTCGCCGCTGCCCTGGGACTGCCCTTTGCGGGCCAGGCAATGGCACAAACCAAAATTGAAGGCCTGCATGTCTGGACGTCGGCGAGCGAGGTCGGGGCCCTGAAAGTCATCACCGACAAGCTCAAGACCATGGGCTTCGAGTGGCAGGACAGCGCGGTTGGTGGCGCCAATGGCGCCAATGCCCAGCAGGCGTTGCGCACTCGTGTCGCCGCCGGCAATCCGCCTGCGGTGATGCAGTTCCTCGGCTTCGAAGGACTGGGCTGGGCCAAGGAAGGCGTGCTGCGTTCGTTGAATGACCTTTATGCCAAGAACAGCTGGAAAGCCGCCCTTCCTCCGGTCATGCTGCAATTCCTGGAGCAGGA
>NZ_RZOS01001470.1:0-425 GCF_004022605.1 Mesorhizobium sp. M4B.F.Ca.ET.089.01.1.1 | reverse complement strand
AGGGCGAGCCAGCCCTCGTCGATTATCAGCAATGTCGGCCGCCCATCAAGCCGGTCACCGATGCGATGGAAGAGGTAGGAGAGAACCGCCGGCGCGGCTCCGGTGCCAACGAGACCCTCGATTTCGAACGCCTGGACTGACGCCGCGCCAAGATGTTCCGCCTCGGCATCGAGCAGCCGGCCGTATGGACCGCCGATGCAGTAGGAGCGAAGGGCTTGCTTCAGGTCGTTCACCTGCAAAAGCACGCTGAGGCCGGTGATGGTGCGTTCCTCGACTGGCGCCGAGGCGAGCGACGTCAGGGCCGCCCAGATGTGTTCCTTGGCATCCGGGGTAATAGCGATGCCTTCGCGCGCCAGGATCGCCACCACCCAGTCGGCGGCCCAGGCACGCTCGTAGGTCTCGTGTATGCGGGCTAGTGGCTGGAG
>NZ_RZOS01000146.1:0-12749 GCF_004022605.1 Mesorhizobium sp. M4B.F.Ca.ET.089.01.1.1 | reverse complement strand
GTCTTTTAACTCATTGGCGGCCAGTACTCCCCTCATGAGGATGCTGCAGCCACCGCGCCAAACGCCGGTCTCAATGAAATCCCCAGGCACGTTCTCATTAATGGCTCGCTGGACGAGGTCACGCACGTTCGTCAAACGTTTCACACCCGCCATAGAATGAGCAATTGTCGGCCAATCGCGACCCAGGAGGCGATCCTCGCGATTAAAGGGGGTCGACTCTCCCACCTTCGAGGGGTCAATCACCTGCGAACCGGAGCTGTAGATGGTATTGGCAATGATCTTGATGAGGAGATCTGTATAGAGACGGTTCACAATCGACCTTTCAAGCCACTTCGGTTTCGAATCGGAATATGCTGTTGCGGATATCCAGCCGAAGTGCAACTGAACAATCACTTTGCGACGGCCAACCAACAGCGCTGTGCAAGCCAGCCGCAACCCATTGCTAAACGGAGCCACCCCAATGCCAACCGCCGATCAAGCGATGGGCATGATCGAAACGCTCGACATTGCCGTTTTCCAGGTCAAGACTGAGACCACCCTCAGTGACCGCACGAGTTTCCTGCGGGTGCAGAACTTCGCTCGATCGGTGTTCGGCCGTTATGTTTACCTTGAGGTTGGCTCACATCTCGGCGGCAGCCTGTTCCCGCACCTGATCGATCCGGCCTGCGAAGTCGCGGTATCAGTCGATCCGCGGCCTGCGGCCCAGCCAGACGAGCGCGCCCAGGTCTTTCACTACCCAGAAAACTCGGCGGCCCGAATGGTCGCCATGCTCTCGGATTTGCTTCCGCCCGCTGCAATGGCCAAACTGACCACGATAGATAGTGACGTCTCCGATGTGCGTCCCGAGGCGATCGACCCCAAGGCCACGCTTGCGCTAATTGACGGAGAGCATACCGATAAGGCCTGTTTTTCGGACTTTGTCGGCGTTTTGCCACTCATGGAACCGAATTGCATCGTTTGCTTGCACGACGCCAACCTGATCGCCGACGCGATTGTCAATGCGGAGCGCTTTCTTGATCATCTCGGCACCACTCACGCGACTGTATTCCTTCCAGACACCGTAGCCGTGATGGGCCTCGGCAGGCTTGCGTCTGCAGTCCGGGATCAGCTCCAGCCCCACGCATTGGACCGGGAGACTTACCTGGACCGATCACAACGACAGCTATGGTCTCATATAGCCAGCGTGCACTCGCCCAAAATCCATGCCGAACTGGAGCGCCTGCGCTCTGACAATTCGCAGTTGGTCGACGAGATTGAACGCATGCGGAAGGCAAGCCTGGACGCGGAGGCCCGCGTGGCCGCCATGACCTCCAGCACGACCTGGCGCGCATCCGCCCCAGTACGAGCGATGGTCGATCGCATCAAACGTCGCTTCGCAAGTTAAAGTCGCGATGAGCGCAGTTGGAGCCGACGATGAAGCAAGTTGCCGGGGTGTGTCATGGACGAAATTTATTGAAACGCCGCACGTACCGCTCCGATCCAGCCCACTGCGGACGATGGATCGCCAAGCCGGAAAAGTCAGGACAGGTCACAAGCAGCCTTTCCGCCCCTACCCCAGCTCCCGGGCGCCCGACATGTCAGGTATACCGCCGCCGCTGGTGTGGATGCAGTCGGGCCCCTTGCACACTGCTGGAACGGCAGCCAGGAAACGCCGGTCGCATGAGGCGAACAGCATCGCGCCTGTCATCCATCATTGCACGCCAAAAACACCTGACAGGCACGCGCAGTGCTCTGACCAGCGCCTGGTTTTCGGCAACGGTGGGCCTCAAGCATGTGTCATCAACCAGCTCGTCGCCCTGCCGCCGCGGTCTGCGCGTCTCGTCGGATGACCGACCGCAGATCCGACGTCGTGATGTGCTTTGGATCGGCGGCGAACTTCGTCTGGTTGGCAAGGAACGGGAGATCGTACTGCATATCCCGATGTGCGCTTTGCGAATCGCTGGCAGCTTCACTACGACGCAGCGCCTTGCCATATGCGTGTCGCAATCGATGTGAAGAGGTCTCCGGCGGCTCCATCACAGCTATGAATCCCAGAAACAAAATGCGACACCATCAGCGATGATTGCAGTATTTAACGGCGCCGTCGACGACATCAGCAAGGCTATGAGATTGCACCGGGTGTGGATCGCGCTTGCCCACGAGGACATCGGCGACCAGCACAGACGCACGACGCTCGGCCCTCTTTGGCTCCTGGTCAACTACGTCGCGTTCGTAGGCACATTCGTTTTCGTGTTCCAGCCCGCCGGCAAGGATGCAGCGGGTTATGCTGCCTATGTCGCCATAGGCCTCCTGGTATGGTTCTACCTGATGGAAGTCATGTCCTTGAGCGTGTCGCTCTTTCAGCGCGAAGAGAGCTTCATCGAAGGCACGACGCTGCCTTTGTTTGTGTATGTGATGCGATTGGCATTGCAATCCTCGATAAGGGCGGGCTATGCGATCGCGGGATGCGTTGCCATTTTGCTTTTGAGCGGCCCTTCGATCGCCTCTCCGTGGCTATGGTCAGTTGCAGGACTGCTCCTGATACTGCTGGTCACGCCCGCAATGATCACCGTATTCGCGTTTCTCGGAGCTTTCTTTCCCGACAGCCAGTTCATTGTTGGCAATTTATTGCGGGTCGGCATGTTCTTCACACCCGTTTTCTGGGTGTATAACGGCCAAGAGGGTGTCCAGAAATACGCCTACCACTGGAATCCGTTCACTTATTTTCTGGAGATCGTCCGTTTGCCGATCATGAAGGGAGAATTTCCAGCTCATGCGTTCACTGTAACGATCGTCATGTCTTTGGCTACATGGATGATTGCATTGTTGCTGCTTGGTCGTTATCGCAGGCAAATCATCTTCATCATCTGAGTTTTCGATGGTTTCTATCAAGCTGGACAACGTAGGCCTTGTTTACAAACTGCACGAAAAGCTGACGCTTTCCGCGCCGGATCGGCGTGTGGGCAGGCCAGGCGGTAGAATCGAAGGCTCGGGCAGAAAGCAGTTCGTGCAGGCGCTCGACGGCGTCAGTTTCGAATTGAAGGCCGGCGACCGGCTGGGGCTGGTTGGCCCGAACGGTGCCGGCAAGACTACCCTTCTCAAGGTGCTCTACGGCATCTACGAGCCATCCGCCGGAAACGTGGCGATAGAAGGAAAAGTCGACGCTCTGTTCAACATCAACATAGGCTTTCGTCGCGAGGCCACCGGTCGCAGGAACATCGTTTTGCGTGGACTGATCAGCGGGTGGACGGAAGCCGAGATCGAAGAGAAGATGGAGGACATCATTGCTTTCAGCGAGCTCGGGGATTTCATCGATTTGCCATTCAAGGCTTACAGCCAAGGGATGGCCGCGCGACTGGCCTTTTCGGCGGCGACCGCGCTCGATCCCGAGATTCTGTTGATGGACGAGTGGATAGGCGCCGGCGATGCCTCTTTCCAGGAGAAGGCCAAGAGGCGCATGGACGAACTTGCGGAAAGGGCCGGCATTATCGTTCTGGCGAGTCATAGCGAAGGCCTTATCCAAAGCGTATGCACCAAGAGACTGACGCTAAGAAGTGGTCGGGTGGAATCCCTAACGATGGAGCCGGCCAAGCGTGCTGGGACAGTCGCAAGACCCTAGGCTCATGGCGCTCTTCGTGAGCAACGGCGCGCAGGGCCTGTTGCGGTGACGGTAGAATCCCAATATTTGTGCCACTTCTTTCCAGTACTCTGTTACGCCCACAATGCAAGATTTTCGCTACGTTAGCGGCTGCTGAACTTACAGACTCGCGAACGTGCCAGATGAATTACGCTAGACTCTTGAGTTGTTGATGACGAAGCCAAATGCCGTTCCGATGAATGATCTGAAGCGCCTATATCAGCGCTACGAGGTCAAAATCGACCGCGAAGTAGCCAGCACGCTGCGTTCCGGGTGGTGGCTCAACGGAAGCACGGGAAGAAGATTCGCCGCGAACTTTGCGGAGTTTGTAGGGGTGTCGGACTGTGTCCTTGTGGCCAACGGAACGGACGCCCTTGAGCTCGCCCTGGCCTCAGTCGCCAGACTCGGCGATACACGCGGCCGCGAAGTGATCATGACGGCCAACGCTGGGGGATATGCCAGCTGCGCCTGCTGGCACAACGATCTCATTCCGCATTATGTTGACATCGAACCGGCCAGCCAGCTCGTAAGTGTTCAGTCAGTGCAGGAAGCAGTCTGCGCAGATACCGCTGCAATCGTCGTTACACACCTTTATGGCGGTGTCGTCGATGTCCGGGCCATCAGAGCTGGACTTGCACTGGCTGGCCTCTCACACATTCCGATCGTCGAGGATTGCGCTCAGGCGCACGGGGCTCGTATCGGCGGCAATATGGCCGGGTCACTTGGAGATATCGCTACTTTCAGCTTTTACCCGACCAAGAATCTCGGCGCGATGGGTGACGGCGGCGCGGTCCTCACCTCTGATCCTGCACTCGCCGGACAAGTGCGACAGTTGCAACAGTATGGCTGGACTTCAAAGTATCATGTCGGCATCCCGGGAGGGCGAAATTCCCGCATGGACGAGGTCCAGGCCGCGATACTGGATGTATTGCTCCCTGATGTGGACAATCGCAATGAACAACGCCGCGCCATCCTGGACCGATACAAGTCCGTCGCCAGGCGCCGGGTGAAATTCTTGAACGGAGGCGACGGCGCTGTCGCCCACCTCGCCGTGGCCCTCTGTGACGATCGGGATGCATTCAGAGCGTTCATGAAAGAGCGTGGCGTGGATACCGAAATTCACTACCCTGTGCTGGATTGCGACCAGGTCGGCTGGGCGGACTTGCCGATGAAAGGAATTGAGAACCTCCCTGTATCAAGAGCCAGCGTGGGCCGACTCTGTTCCGTCCCTTGCTATCCCGACATGACGAATAACGAGATAGAGCAGGTGTGCCTGGCCCTCGGCGAATGGGAGGCAATGTGACAACACGCTCGATCGTTTTCCCGATTTATCGAAATCAGGCGAACATCCCCTCCCTTCTGCAAGCGATCGCTAATTTCCATTCCATGTATCAAGGCGACATCGAGTTTGTCTTCGTCGTCGACGGGTCGCCGGATGAATCGGGCGCCCTGCTGGTCACCGAGTTGAAGAACTCCGCCTATGTCTACAAGATCATCTTCCACAGCCGCAATTTCGGCTCCTTCACCGCCATTAGAACCGGCCTCGAACATGCTTCAGGCAATCAGGTTGCCGCGATGGCCGCCGATCTGCAGGAACCGCCGGAACTCATCGTCGAGTTCTTTTCGATACTGGAGAAAGACGGGGCGGATGTCGTCTTTGGCCGCAGGGTCGGGCGCGATGATCCGCCCCTGACCCGTTTTCTGTCCAAGGCCTTCTGGGCTGCCTACCGCAAGCTGGTCCTGCCCAGCATGCCGAGTGGCGGGGTCGATATTTTCGCCTGCAATCGCCAGGTGCTGGAATCGATCCTGTCGATTGAAGAGCCGAACAGTTCGCTTGTTGTGCAGCTGTTCTGGGTGGGATTCAGGCGAGAATTCGTAGCCTATCGCCGCCGCGAGCGAGAACATGGAAAGAGCGCCTGGAGCATGGCACGCAGGTTCCGCTACATGATGGACAGCATATTCTCGTTTTCCGACTTTCCGATCGTTCTGACGCTCTGGGCGGGCATTGTCGGTTGCGCACTAAGCTTGATATTCGCATTCGTCACCGTGGTTGCCCGATTGCTTGGCAAGATCGACCCTGCCGGCTACACGACGCTGGTGCTGCTGATCACCGGTTTCGGATCGGCCAGCCTTGCGGTGCAGGGCATTCTTGGCTGCTACCTTTGGCGCGCTGTTGAAAACACCAAATCGCGCCCGCTCAGAATCATAAGCCGCGTCGTCGATGGAACATCCAAATGACGGACAGACCGTTCTTTGTTCATGACCGTGGCATTTGCGAGACTTCGCACGTCGGCGAAGGAACCCGCATCTGGGCGTTTGCCCACGTCCTACCCGGCGCCGTGGTCGGCTCGAATTGCAACATTTGCGACCATGTTTTCATCGAGAATGATGTGATCATCGGCGATGAAGTGACCATAAAGTGCGGTGTCCAATTGTGGGACGGCCTTCGCTTGGGCAATCGCGTCTTTGTCGGCCCGAATGCGACGTTCACCAACGATCGCTTCCCCCGTTCGAAGGAATACCCCGAAACGTTTCTGCTGACGACCGTCGAGGATGGCGCGTCGATCGGCGCCAACGCGACGATTCTGCCGGGCATAACCATCGGCCGTCAGGCTATGATCGGCGCCGGCGCGGTGGTGACCAAGAACGTCCCCGCCAATGCCGTGGTGGTTGGAAATCCAGCCATCATCATCGGCTATCAGACCGGCCCGCAAGTGGAACCGGTGGTGACACAAGCGATCCCCAATGCAGCTGGCGACAGAATGCCACTTGGCGTTGGCGATTGCGAGCTCTGGCGGCTGCCGCATTTCAGCGACCTGCGCGGCGAGCTTGCTCCGCTCGAGTTCGGCTCGAACCTGCCCTTCAGGCCGGCGCGCACGTTCCTGGTCTATGGGGTCCCTTCCGACAAGGTCAGGGGGGAACATGCGCATCGCCAGTGTCATCAGTTCTTGATCGCGGCCCATGGCCGGCTTTCGGTGGTCGTCGATGACGGTCATGACAGAAAAGAGGTGTCGTTGTCTGATCCGTCGATCGGCCTTCATCTACCCCCGGGAATTTGGGGCATTCAGTACAAGTTCCAGCCCGATACTGTCCTGTTGGTCATGGCTTCACATCCGTATGATGCAGCCGACTACATCAGAGACTATTCGGATTTCCTCGCTGTGGTCGGGCGGGATGGCAGCTGATCGCATCGGCGCGGATGCCATCCGCTTTCTTGTCGCCGGCGGCCTGAACACCGCGCTGACCAGCCTTGTCTATTTCGCCGGCCTCACCGTACTCCCATCGGCCCTTTCCTACGCGATTGCCTGGCTGGCGGGCCTAGCGTTTGCGATGGTGTTCTATCCCGACCGCGTATTTCCCGGCGGTCGTACCGGCATTGCCGACAGGCTGGCCATCGGCGGCTCGATCGCTGTCGTGTTTGTGATCGGATTGACTACCCTTCAGTTTCTCGAAGGCATTCTGCAAAACACCGTTGTCGCGTTCTTCATGACCCTTGCCACGACGACCGTCCTCAACTTCCTGATTTCTCGGTGGATACTCCGCAGACCATGCTGACGCGAACAAGCACCATCCGACCGGCAATTAATCTCTTCGCGATCTTTGCCGTGATGTATTTCTCTGAACTGACTTCCTTCCAACTATCGATTGATGAGGAGGTCGCAGCCTTCAGAACGGAGGCCTCGATCTGGATTATCCAAGGGCGCTGGGGCGCCTACCTCATCGAGACATTTATCCTTCCTAATCCCATCATACCTTTCCTCACACCAGGCATCTTTGGCCTGGGCTGTGTTGGTGCCTACCTCCTTGTCATGGACATCATCGACAAGCACGAGCTCTCCGCGGCGGAGTACGCATGTTTTGCGCTTTTCTGCGGCTTCCCGACATGGTTCTTCATGGTCGAGTTTTACTCGAATATTGCCACGATCGGGATCGGTCTTTTCGCGATGGCTCTTTCGGTTTGGCTCGTTAGCAAAGGGGACAATTCGGTCCTCAGCCTGCGTTTCTTATGCGCAATAGTCGCCGGCAGCTTCGCGGTTTCGACTTATCAGAGTTTTGCGCCTGGAATACTTGTACTGGGCATCGCGGTTTCCGTTCTTCGGGCGCGATCTGACGCCAGCAAATCATTTCCTACGGACCTGTTTCGGATGGGAGTCCTCCTGGTCGGCGCTACGCTGCTCTACAAACTCGGCGACGTTATCTTTAGGTCATTTGTCACCGGGAGAAACGAGTATTTCGAATCTCTTTTCCAACTGAGCTTTCTGTTTCAACATCCGGCGACTGTCATTGGGCGCGTGTTGAACGCTGTAAAAGGCGTGTACGGCCTCGACTTTGCCACCTATGGTGCTGCGCTATGGGCGATTCCGCCACTGCTCGCGCTGGGTGGCTTGGCCGTTTTTAAGGACACCGCCCGTCCAAGACTGCTGTTGACGGCAGCAGCCTTCGCTTCGTTACTCGTTCCCTTCGGTTTTCATTTCCTCGCCGCCGGAAACATGCCCACCCGAAGTCTGGCTGGAGCGCCGATCGCGGTGTGGCTTTTTGCCTATGTAGCTGTGACGAGCAAAAATCCCAGGATTCAGGTCCCGTCGGCGATATTGCTGGCGGTGGCGCTTTTCCAGATCCAGGTCATCCAGAATTCTCGCCAGGCATCCAACTACCTACTCGACAAGCACGATACTCTTCTTGCCGTCTCGATCTACAACCGATTGTCGACGACACCGGGGTATGACGCAAAACGCACATATGCCATCAGCGTTTTCGGCTCGCAGCCATTTGCGACCACATATCCAAGAACGCCCGGCTCAACGGTGGGATACTCCTTCTTCGAATGGGACGGCGGCAATTCCTGGCGGATTGCCTACTACATGAAACTGCTGGGTTATTCCAATTTGAACGGCGCAACGCCGGATCAAGTCGACCGAACAATTATCCGTCTTTCAACGATGCCGGTTTGGCCTGCTCCCGGCAGTGTGGAAATCAAGGACGACATCGCGCTGATAAGGCTCGGCGAGACACCTAGCTACCCAAATCAGCAAGCCCTCGAAAGGGCGGCTAACCGTTGAAGCCACCGCAACTGGTTCCCTCACGGAAGTCCTTCAGCGAGGGATGGCGCAGCTTCTCCTCGCCTCGCCGGTTCAAAGAACTAACGCATTTCATTAGCTTTAGCTTTCGCCAGATGTTTAGTCCCGGCATTTGCTGAAGCGGATTGAGTTTGAAGGTTCCGGTTGTGACGCCCACGCCTTGCAATGAACTCGTAGGGCGTGAGACCCTTGAGGGTCTTGAGCCTGCGGGCGAAGTTGTAGGCGGCGACGAAGTCGGCGAGATGGGTGCGGAGTTGGTCGTGGCTTCGTAGTAGAAGCGCTTGACGGTGGCGTCCTTGATAGTCCGGTTCATTCTCTCGACCTGGCCGTTAGTCCACGGATGCCTGGCCTTGGTCGTGCGGTGCTCGATGTCGTTCCTGGCGCAGGCGTATTCGAAGGCGTGAGCGCGGAATATCTCGCCACTTGCGATTGCCTCTTTGATCAGCGGCACCGCCGAGCCACCGGCATAGGGGGTGGTGAACTGGATGCCATTGTCGGTAAGCACGGTATGGATCTTGTAGGGCACGGCCGCGATTAACCGCACTAGAAAGTCTCTTGATACGGCTGTGGGGGCCTTCTCGTGCAACTCGACGAAGGCGAACTCGAGGGTGCGGTCGATAGCGACGAACATCTGCGGCTTGCCCTGCTCGGTCCTGACCTAGGCAATGTCGATGTGGAAGTAGCCGATCGGGTAGCTCTTGAATTTCCTCTTCGCCGGTTTGTCGCCCTCGACATCCGGGAGCCGGCCGATGCCATGGCGCTGCAGGCAGCGATGCAATGAAGATCGCGTCAGGTGCGGGATGGGCGCTTGAAGCGCATAGAGGCAGTCGTCGAGCGGCAGCAGCGTGTAGCGGCGGAAAGCAACAATGACCGCCTCTTCCTCAATCGAGAGCACCGTCGAACTCGGTTCCTTCGGACCGTCGGTAGATCGGCGACCGAAGCTGGCCTCTTCCACTTCGCAACCGTCTTCTAGTTGATCCCGATGGCGCTTGGCCAGCGTCCTCAGCCTCTCTTGACTATGCTGTATCGCTCGACGGACCGCCTCTGTCGTTGTGGCGCTCCCATGCAGAACTTGCCCATAGCGCATCTTTTGATTCGGAAGACAAGGATGCTCCATCAAAGCCCGGGATCAAACATCTAGCAGCGCTTGTCCGGCGTCACGGCGCGGTTTGTGAACTGAAGGTTGCGATCAGGGCGGCCGGCATCCCGGCATGGCTGGCAATAGAGCACCTTGATCAGATCCCAGTGCATGCAGCCATCGTCTACGCCCAGGCGCCGGAAGCGCCGCCACGTCGAGCACGACATGTTGAATGCAAGGCATGCAATTTATGTTTACAAGGCGCTCTGTGAACAGCAGCAGGTGGCAACCAAAATGACTTTCGAGCAAATTGCAACCCTTTATTCAGACTACGCTAATAGAGCGGTCAGCACCGAACTTCACCCAAACGATGTAATGTACAACACTGGTCCGTCACATTACTTCAACGTCGGGAAGTCGGGCGTGCAGGCCATTCTCACAGGCCTCTCGCTTTCGTGGCGCAGCCAGGTGATGACGGTTCTCGACTTGCCTTGCGGCCACGGCCGCGTTGGCCGGCACCTTAGGCAGCTCTTTCCCAATGCCGAGCTTTTCTATTGCGACATTGATGCCGAAGGGGCTGACTTTTGCGCCCGAGCGTTTGGCGGGAAAGCCATACACTCAAAGGCTGACCTGCTGCAGGTTGATCTGCCAAAAAAACTCGACATGATCTGGGTCGGGTCGCTCTTCACTCACGTCGACAAGCGGCGAACGGATGCATGGCTGCACTACCTTGCCGACCATCTGAGCGATCACGGCGTTCTTGTCGCCACCTTCCATGGCTATTTCACTGGGAAAAATACCAAGTTTCACGGCGGCGTGGATGAGGCGCGAGTTCGCCGAGAGTTCGAGACAACCGGCTTCGGCTATTCGCGATACACCACCCTTGCCGGCGTGGAGGACTATGGCCTATCGCTGTCGAAGCCGTCCGCTGTTCTCGACATCGCCGACACAATTCCCGGCGTGCGCGCCTCGTACATCGAGCGCGGATGGGCAAACAATCACGATGTCTTGGTGATCAACAAGAATGATCGGTTGGCTACCCTTGGCTGATCTGACCTTGCCCCTGTAGTCTAATCCGGTTTGAAGTTCGTTCTGGCCCATCGAAGAGGACCAGGACATGAAGCGCAGCCGCTTTTCTGAAGAGCAGATCATCGGAATTCTGAAGGAGCATGAGGCCGGGGTCTCGGTCGTCGATCTGTGTCGGAAGCACGGCGTCAGTGATGCTTCGATCTACAACTGGAAGGCCCGCTTCGGCGGGATGGATGTTTCCGAGGCTCGGCGACTGAAGGCGCTGGAGGACGAGAACACGCGGTTGAAGCGGCTTCTGGCCGACGCCATGCTCGACAATGCCGCGTTGAAGGATCTCGTGGGAAAGAAATGGTGACGCCCGCGGCCAAGCGGAAAGCTGTCGCTCGCCTGAAGGAAGGCTTCGGGATGAGCGAACGGCGGGCGTGTAAAGCCATCGGCGGTTGCCGCATGACGGTTCGCTACGAGACCAGCAGGCCCGACGACCGCGAGCTTCGCGCACGGATGAAGGCGATCGCGCAGGAGCGTCGCCGGTTCGGCTACCGGCGCCTGCTCGTGATGCTGAGGCGGGAGGGCCTGGTCGTGAACCACAAGAAGCTGTTCCGCCTCTATCGGGAGGAGAAGCTCGCCGTTCGCCGACGTGGCGGCCGCAAGCGGGCGATCGGGACCAGGGCGCCGATGCTTGTGCCGCTGAGGCCCGACGAGCGCTGGTCGCTCGACTTCGTATCGGACCAGCTCACCGACGGCCGTCGCTTGCGCATCCTGGCCGTCGTCGACGATTGCACGAGAGAGTGCCTGGTACTCATCGTTGATACATCTCTCTCGGGCATGCGGGTTGCCCGCGAACTGGACCGGCTCATCACCGAGCGTGGCCGGCCGAGGATGATCGTCAGCGACAATGGCAGCGAGTTCACCTCGAACGCCATCCTCGCCTGGGCGGATCAGAACCGCGTCGAATGGCATTACATTGCGCCCGGCAAGCCGATGCAGAACGGCTTCATCGAGAGCTTCAATGGCCGACTGCGCGATGAACTACTCAACGAGACGCTGTTTACCTCGCAGGCTCAGGCGCGCGTAGCCATCGCCCTGTGGCGCGCCGACTACAACACCGCGCGGACGCACTCCCAAATCGCCTGGCAGACACCGGCCGAGTTCGCCAGCACCTTCAATCCGCGACGGTCGCTCGCGCTGCGCTATGCCAAAGGCTCCGCGCCAGCGCCCGTCGCTTCACCCGCCCAGCAGGGCAAAACCCACGCCGGAAACGAACTCAAAACTGGATAAAAACTGGGGGCAACGTCAGATCGCACGCGCTACTGACTGAAGGCGACTTGGCCACTGTGAAAAAACACTGGCGGGCCTGGTGACACCGGCCCATACCTAGTCTAGTTGATCGACCGTTGCTAACAAGGCCTCGGCGATCCGGAGGAAGTATGCAACACACATTGCCGTACCTGGCAGAGGCGGAGCATATCGCGGCCAAAACTGGGAGCCCTGAACAGGCCCTCGCCGCGCTCAGAAAGCTAAGCCTCGACGACTTCGGGCTGTTCGTAATTTCCTTGCCGAACAAAGAATACCCAGCGCTCTCGAAGATACTGCCGCGCATGGCCAGCCCAGAAATACAGACCACCTGGACGGGTGCAAGTGGCGTTGAACTCCTGAAGCAGACCCTTGCCTTCACGCGGATCGTTGAGAGCTGCGCCGTTCGCCATACTCAAAAGCCGCTTCACGGCTCCACGATCCTCGACTTCGGATGCGGCTACGGGCGCATCATGCGGATGATGTACTTCTTCTCAGATCCGGATCGCCTCTGGGGCGTCGACGCATGGGAAAATTCGCTCATGACCTGCAAAGAGGCCGGCATGCTTGGTCATTTTGTGCAGTCCGAGCGAGTGCCCGAAAGGCTGCCGGTCGGCGATACTAAATTTGATCTCGCCTTTGCTTTCTCTGTGTT
>NZ_RZOS01001469.1:0-426 GCF_004022605.1 Mesorhizobium sp. M4B.F.Ca.ET.089.01.1.1 | reverse complement strand
GGATCAACACCCTGCTTCTCTGGTCGGAAGCGGTTTCGAGAGGCTTCGTCTCGCCCACCTGGATGACCTTTAAGCAGAGCATCGAGCTCAGCGGACATGTCCGCAAGGGCGAGACCGGCGCAACCGTTGTCTATGCCAGCCGCTTCACGCGCACGGAGACTGATGCGCGTGGTGAGGAAGTGGAACGCGGAATTCCCTTTCTCGAGGCCTATACGGTGTTCTGCGCCGATCAGATCGAAGGCCTTCCCGAGCAGTATTACCTTAATCCGGCACCCGCCACCGATCCGGTGGAGCGGATGCCCGTGCCGATGCCTTTTTTGCCAATACCGGCGCGGTGATCCGCCACGGTGGTAACCAGGCCTATTTCAATCCGTCTCTCGATATCGTACAGATGCCGCCGTTCGAAAGTTTTCGCGATGCTGGGAG
>NZ_RZOS01001468.1:0-426 GCF_004022605.1 Mesorhizobium sp. M4B.F.Ca.ET.089.01.1.1 | reverse complement strand
GGCGCCGCCCCGCCGCACGATCTGCTCGATCCAGGGTTTGCCGGCGCCCGTCAACATATCCCTCGGTAAATTAAGCTTCTTGATGAGGGCCAACAGGTCAGCAAGGCCGAGCATATTCTCCAGCGTCGCGGCCCAGGCGTCGCCCTTGATCGTGTGGAATCCTGTCGGGCTTTCCGGATCAGCGAGTGATGTTTCCATCAGATCAACTGTTTCCGGAAGAAGCCGGTCGGCGACGCTGCCGAGGAACGTTTCCAGGAACCGTTGCCGCTCGGAACGGACCAGCCGTTCCATCTCTTTGCTCGACGGCCCGAAGATCTGGCGATCCCGGCACCAGAGAAAGACTGCCTCCAGCATCGCCACGACCGATGCTCCGCCAGGGCAAAGCTCGGTCGCCATCCAGTTTAGAAGTGCTGCACGATCCACCCG
>NZ_RZOS01001467.1:0-426 GCF_004022605.1 Mesorhizobium sp. M4B.F.Ca.ET.089.01.1.1 | reverse complement strand
ATTTCGAGGGGACCCCTGAGGAGGCCGTGCTGGAGGCCGGGAAGGCGAACGCCAAAGCCAAGCTACCGATGTCCTCCCGTGAGCGGCAAGACTTCGCGTGGCGGCTTGTCGTGCTGGATCGGGACAGCAAGGCGAAGGTGGCAGACGCGTCGGGAACGTCGACGTCACAGGTGGCCACCATGAGGAAGGCCAAGAGGGTACTGGGGGTGGACGCCGGGAACTTCGAGACGTGGTTCAAGGCAAGGAAAGCAGCTGAAGGAAAGGACATGGACGGGGCGGACGAATTTGACCCTGAAGAGTGGAAGCAACAGGTAGCAGATCGGTTTGCGGATACGCTTGCGAGAACCTTCTCGGGGCGGCTGTCCGACGACCCTGAGATTGCCGCTATGGCCCTTGCGGCGTACTTCGGCAGGCGGCTTCCCGAGG
>NZ_RZOS01001466.1:0-427 GCF_004022605.1 Mesorhizobium sp. M4B.F.Ca.ET.089.01.1.1 | reverse complement strand
ATTGTGGAAGCTCCCGTCTAGAAAAATTCGCTGCTAATTTACCTGTTGCCGACTTTTTCTGCAGCAGTTGCAGTGATCAATTCGAGCTGAAAAGCCAAAAGAAGGCATTCGGCACGAAGGTCGCCGACGGAGCCTATTTTACCAAAATTGACAGATTGGCATCATCGACCAACCCGAATTTGATATTGCTGAATTATGATCTGACGCAAAAAGCAGTAAGGCATGTTTGCGTTGTTCCAAAGCATTTTTTCGTACCAGACATCATCGAGAAAAGGAACCCACTGGCGCCGACAGCGAGGAGAGCGGGTTGGGTTGGTTCCAATATTTTGCTCGACCGCATTCCGGATGCGGGCCGAATATTTTTGGTTAGGAACAGCATTCCGATCCCTAAAGAGGTCGTTGTCGCAAAATGGCAGCACACCCTTTT
>NZ_RZOS01001465.1:0-427 GCF_004022605.1 Mesorhizobium sp. M4B.F.Ca.ET.089.01.1.1 | reverse complement strand
GGAATATACTCGGCTAAAAACCCGGGGCTGACGGAAATGTTGTTGCGGGCGGACATCGCCCTTTACACAGCTAAGCGCCGTGGCAGGAACGAATTTTGCCTGTTCGATGCCGAGCTCGACCGGGAACTGCAACGCCGCCAGTCCATCGAACGCGATCTTCATTCGGCGATAAAGACGAGAAGCTTGGGCCCTTGGTTCCAGCCAATCGTAAGACTCGACACCGAAGCTGTGATCGGTTTTGAAGGGTTGCTAAGGTGGTCCCATCCGATTCACGGTTCCATCTCTCCGCCCGAAATCATGACAGCGGCACGCGAAACCGGAATGCTCCAGCTGCTAACTCAAGCTGTATTTTCCGAATGTTGCGCTTTTATCGACGCCTTGGTGAAAGCTGGCTGTCGTGATGTTCGTGTGACGATGAACGTTTCAC
>NZ_RZOS01001464.1:0-428 GCF_004022605.1 Mesorhizobium sp. M4B.F.Ca.ET.089.01.1.1 | reverse complement strand
TCCTTGTTGTGTTCTGAGAACTCCAGCTTTACCTCGCCGAATGGCAGCTCGCAAATGATGCAATCAAAAGTGTGCATACCGCGGCAGCGACCACATTGTTTCAGTCTTTTCAACAGCGTAAGAATCTGACGGTATTTTTGACGGTACTCACTGGTTGTGTGACTTAAATTAAGTAATTGAAACAATCAGGTACGGCCTTAATTGATGATTGAGTGGGATTGATCGCGTCGCGCCGCATAGTCCTGAAGCGTCGTCATGAGGGGCGGATCGAGATAGACGGAGATCTGCACTTTCTTCTGGCGAGCGGTCATGGCGGCTACAACTCCATGCCATCATCGGGGTCCAGGGAAACCTGCCGTGCCACGCCCTCTACGAGGCGGGCCAGGCGGCGATTGCTGATGGCATCATCGTCGCCATCGTCGACCGGG
>NZ_RZOS01001463.1:0-428 GCF_004022605.1 Mesorhizobium sp. M4B.F.Ca.ET.089.01.1.1 | reverse complement strand
TTTCCAAGCGGGCGCATCAACACGCTCGGTCCCAAAGAAGTTAAATGACAAAACTGGAATTTTCGACCTCCCCCACAACAGCATCAATTTTGGCGGGCAGCTCCTGGCGCCTCACGATGTGAGGTTCAAAAGTCGTGCCAACTGAGCGGGAACAGCCGAAGGACAAATTCAGCAGGTTGCCGAGCCTGGACAAAGTCAGCCGCGATCCAGTCGAATACGATTGCTATGGCTTCCCCAACTCGGGGGAAGATTGGAAAAGAAGGGCCGATGCTATCGATGTAAATGGTTCTTCTTTACGCTTTAAGCGTGTTTGGCGATCATCACCTGGTGCATCACGTTGTCTCGATCAAATGAGTACAGTTGCAACGCAGCTTCACGTGCCCGGGGCTTAGGTGCTGATTTCAAAAACGCGCCGCGAATACTTTCCT
>NZ_RZOS01001462.1:0-429 GCF_004022605.1 Mesorhizobium sp. M4B.F.Ca.ET.089.01.1.1 | reverse complement strand
CTGTGTAGCCACGTGCGGCCGCACTTTCGACGCGTTGGAGGACATCATCGATAGCGTCGGCGGCGTTCTTGTGTGCGATCATCGTGCCGACTGTATCGGACGAAAGCAGAAAAACTAGTGCCGCCACCAGCACGCGCGCAAGTGAGACCTGTGCGTCGGTGGACATCGAAGACATAGCATGCCAGAGCGTGAAGCCCATCAGAAGCGCAACCGCAACCAGCACGAGGCGCATCGCTTGGGCACTCGCGCGCTGCAAGTCGCGCGTCCAATATGCTGATTCTTCAATCAACTCGGCCAGGCGGAAATAACTCGGCTCTGCGCGGCTCGCAAAGTAGCTTTCCTCGCGCACCATTGGCTTGTTTTCGATGGGTGCGGTGAAGCCGTCAAAGATTCTAAGCCGCTGCTCTGCCGAGAATCGTGCATTGAGAC
>NZ_RZOS01001461.1:0-430 GCF_004022605.1 Mesorhizobium sp. M4B.F.Ca.ET.089.01.1.1 | reverse complement strand
CCACTCGAGAGGCCGAATACATTTATGCAAGTGGAAATGTCATTTGCGACATCGCGAATCTCGCATTAGCGGGGCAGACCATACATTCCCTTCCCAAAAATCCGTCAAAAAGGCTAGCACCGCGAAATTGCTTTAGCCGTGTGTTCTCATCCTCCAGAGCGTTCACTGGCCGAGCTCGGAGACATCCAGCCCACCGAAGCGGGCCTTTCAGTGTAAATCGAGGCGCCGCTGACCCCTTGCTTGCGGCACAGATCGGCTACCGACACCCGGCCTCATGTTCCTTCAAAACTCCGATGATGTGCTCTTCAGACAAGCGGCTACGCTCCATGTCCTGGTGCTCCAAGATGGATGGCCAGAGCGAACTTCAACCCGGATTAGATCACAGGGGCAAGGTCACAGGCCCAAGACCTCAAAGGCCTCACGACCTACG
>NZ_RZOS01001460.1:0-430 GCF_004022605.1 Mesorhizobium sp. M4B.F.Ca.ET.089.01.1.1 | reverse complement strand
GCGCTTCGGCGCTTGTGGTCGCAGCTATCGAGGCGGCGGCGCCGCCAGTTTTTCGGTCTTCTGGTTCTAATGTTCTTCGGCGCCATCGCTGAGGCCGCGACGCTCGGTGCCCTCTTGCCGTTTCTGGCCAAGATCACCGATCCCGATTCAATAGGTCAGTCATGGATCGGACGCCAATTGCAGAGCTTCGGTTCGGCCAGTTCGAGCGACAGCCTGCTGCCCTTGCTGTCGCTATTTTCGGTAGTGGTAGTGATCGCTGGGATTGTGCGGATCCTGCTCTCGCGAGCCACTCATGCTTTTGTCTTTTCGCTCGGGCACGAGCTCGCCGTGAGGGTTTACAAGCGCGCACTTTACCAACCCTACAGCTATCACTTATCGAATAGCTCCAGTTCGGTGCTGGCGACACTTCGCCAAGTCCACATTATCAACA
>NZ_RZOS01000145.1:0-12784 GCF_004022605.1 Mesorhizobium sp. M4B.F.Ca.ET.089.01.1.1 | reverse complement strand
TGTCGAGGCGGTGCGCACCGAAATCACGACCGCTTCGCGCATGGGCATCACCGGTGTCCCCTGCTTCCTGCTCGAAGGCAAATACGCGGTGATGGGCGCGCAGGAAGCCGACACGCTCGCCGACGCCATCCGCCAGGTGGCCGCGGCCAAGGCGCGGGGCGAACTGGAAACAGCGGCCGGCTGAGCAACACCGGCTTACTTCACCGTAACCTTGGCCTTGCTGACGAAGAAGCCGTGTCCGTTGCTGCCCGTACAGCTCAGCCCCTTCTTCGACGACTGGCAGGAAAACGATCCTTTGCTCCAGCTGTTTCCGTAGGCGAGCTTTGCGACGTCGCCGCAGCAGCCTTGCTCGCCGGGGTTCTTGATCTGGGTAGCGGGACCCTTCGGCCCCAGGATGACGGTGATGTAGCTCGGCTCGACGCGCGAGCAGCTCAGCTCGGGGCCGCCGTCCTGCGGTTGATAGGTGCTGGTCCCGCCCTTCGGCGTGTAGATGCAGCCGATATTGCCTGACGGCGTGTTGAACTCGACCTGCCCTTCGGCATTCGCCGGGATGGTCTGGCTGCCGGCATGTGCCGGCGCCAGCCAGGCGAGTGTCGAGAGCATCGCGGCTGACAATGTCCGTGCAAACATCAGAAAACTCCTCCGCTCCAGGGCCGGTGCAAAATTCGAAACCGAACGGTCGGCACGTCGAACACAGTCGGCGTTCGCCTGAAAGAGCAATGGCGGATCGATGTATCGGGACGATGCCGGGCGCCTTCGCTTCGCTTCCCAGCATGTTTCGACCTGCCCGGGAACATCACGAAGGCCGGCTCCGAAAGACGCGAGCAGGTAACTTTTCGACCGCTCCGGTTCGCCCTCGGACGGAAATTCAGCCGAGCTGGAGAGCAGATCGGTTCACGAAACCGTGTTTTTGGTTTCCCCAAGGGAAGGTCCTCGACTCGACATGAGCGAGTCGCAACTTATTGAAAGAAAAAGAAATATCCCGTCTAAGCACGACCGTATCGCGGTGCGATCTGTTGCGCAGGGGCAACGGCTCGTGTGGCGGTTCACATTCGCCGACACAAAATTAATGGAAAATGATCAATTGGTGTTACTATCCGTAACAAAACTAAAAAGGTTTGGGCGGGATCGTGATTCGGGTCGGCAGACCGAGACGTTCAATATCGGAGAAAAGTCCTAGCGACGCCAGAAGGCAGCCGCCCCTGACCCCGGTGTCGTCGATGCGAACCTTCTGGGGACTGATGCGAGCCTACTGGTTCTCGGATCGCTGGAAGGAAGCCTGGACCCTCACCCTCGTCATCGCGCTGCTCACGGCGTTGTCGAGCAAGTCCGGCGTGTGGTTCGCCGAAGCGTCGGGTGAACTGGTCAATTCGATTGCTTTCTTCCACGACGCCGCAAATACCACCCCGCTGAAGACGCTGCTCACCAACGCCGGCATCCTCATTCTTATCGTCGTGCTCAAGGATGCAGGCTTCACCGGCATACGCAGCCTTGTTTCGGCAACGTTGCACCGCAAATGGCGCGGCTGGCTGGACGGCCGCTTCAACGAGGCGCTCCTCGATACCAATCACACGCATTTCCACGCCCAGCACGGTTCGTCCGACTCGCTGGCGCCCGACAACATCGACCAGCGGGTCCAGGAATCGATCAAGGACATGACCGGCGGAGCCATCGGCCTCGCCATGGGCGTGCTCGCCGTTGCCACCTCGCTCTACTTTGTCGGCCAGAAGCTGCTCGAGACCTCGGTCGAAGTGCGGGGACTGGAATTCCTCGGCAGCTACGGCAGCGCGGTCCTGGCTTTCCTGGCCGTCGCCATCTATGTGCCATTGAATACCTGGATCGCGGTCAAGCTGGGCCGGCTGCTGGAACGTCTCAATGTGAGGATGCAGCAGTCGGAAGGCAGCTATCGCGGCGAGCTGACCACCTTCCTGCGCCGCAGTTTCCATGTCGCAGCGTCGCAGGGCGAGAATGTGCAGAAGACCATGCACAACCGGCTCTATGCCGATATCGACCGCAACTGGGCGCGGCTGAACATCGTCAACACCGGCTACAACTCGTTCGAGCTGATCTACAATTTCATCGGCGCCCGCATCGTCGCCTATGGCCCGGGCCTGGTGCCCTTCATCCACAATGGCTTCGATCTCAAGGGCTACATAACCGGCTCCGAAATGGTCAACGCGCTGATCGGCCAGTGCTCATGGTTCATCCATGTCATGCCGGCCATCGCGACGCTGCGGGCCAACAGCCAGCGCGTGACGGAACTGGCCAACGCCATCGAGAACGTGCAGCAGCCGCAGGAATTCTACCGGCAGACCGGCCGCTCCGACTTCAGCTATGCCGGCCAGAATCCCGTCTTCGGCCTGACCATCCAGAAGCTCGAGCTGGCGCATCAGGGCGAGGATGCGACGCCCTTCCTGAGCGCCGCGAACCTTCGCTTCCGGCGCGGCGAGTGGACCTTCCTCAAGGGCGAATCCGGCTGCGGCAAGACTTCGCTGATCAAGGCGATCAACGGTCTGTGGCCCTATGGCCGTGGCACCATCGTCTTCCCGGAAGGGGTCAAGAACTTCTACGCCGCCCAGGAGGTCAAGCTGCAGCAGGTGTCGCTCAAGCAGCTGGTCTGCCTGCCCGGCTCCGAGCGCGACCACACCGATGCGCAGGTCGCATCGGCGCTGCACAAGGCAGGCCTTGGCGATTTCATCGAACACCTGGCCGACGAAAGCCGTGACGGGAAGAACTGGGACCAGGTGCTTTCGGGCGGCCAGAAGCAGAAGCTGGTGGTTGCCCGCATCGTGCTGCAGCAACCGGGCCTTTTGTTCCTCGACGAGGCGACCGGCGCACTCGATCCCGAAGGCAAGGTCGCCTTCCACCAGGCGATCAAGGACAATTGTCCCGATGTCACGGTGATCAGCGTCATGCATGAGGCCGTGCCGCCGCGCTCGCTCACGGGCGCCGACTTCTACCACAGCGTGGTGGCGATCAGTGACGGCATCGCCACCAAGAAGCCGCTCGCGCCGAGCCTGCCGCGCGAACTCACCACCATCCTCGCGCAGCCCAGGCCGCCCGAGGACAAATGGCTGCGCTTCTCGCGCCGGCTGAAGCAGAAATAGCCTCGCTCCCCTCTCTTCGATCGGCCTCTGGCATCAGGCTGTTCCTTGGGCCGTTGAACGGCGATCACAGTGTCGCGATCTTGCCATTGGCCGCGGTTTTCCCGCGCCCTTGCGATTGACTCGGGCCGAGGCGCTCCTATGTTGCGCCGGCTCGCAGAATTCAAACCCGAGCCCGCGAGCAGAAAGGTCAACCCGCCATGCCTGGCGACAGTCACAGTCGAACGCAATCGCCGTCCGCCTTGACGTGACCTGACGGCTCACGTCCTGCCGGACGGCAAGGAGTGAGCCATGAACGAATTCGCACCCGTCTTGGACGACGAAGCCATCGCCGTCGCCCGTGTCCTTGCCAACGACCACGTCGCCGACGTCGTCGAGGCGCTGAACCACGAACCACGCGAAACAGCCATCGAGCTGCTTTGCGCCGTGCCTTTCGAGCGCCTGGTCGAGATCTTCGACCAACCGCAACTCGAAAGCGCCCCGGAGCTCGTCGAAGCCCTGCCGCGCGCCAAGGCCAGCAAGCTCTTGACCGCCATGTCCGTCGACCGCGCGGCCGACATTTTGCGCGAGCTCGATGAGCCGGCCCGTTCCGAACTGCTCGGCGCGCTCGCGCCGCCGCTGCGCGCGACGCTGCTATCCATTCTGGGTTATCCGGAGGGCAGCGCCGCGTCGATCATGACGACGGAATTCGTCAGCGTGCCTTCGGACTGGACCGTCGGCCGCACCCTCGACTACATCCGCAAGGTCGAACGCACCCGCGAGACCGTCTACGCGATCTACATCGTCGATCCGGAGACGCACCTTCTGGTGCGCTCGACCGGACTGCGCCGTCTGATTACCGGCGAGCCCGACGATCCTATCCTGTCGGTGGCGCCGGATCGTGCGCCGGTGACCGTCACCCCCCTGACCGACCGAGAGACCCTGGCGCAGACGATCTCCAAATACGACCTGCTCGCCGTGCCGGTGGTCGATCATGGCAAGATCCTCGGCATCGTCACCACCGACGACATCATCGACACGATGGTCGAGGAGACGACCGAGGACGTGCATCGTTTCGGCGGCATGGAGGCGCTCGACGAGCCCTATATGAAGATGGGCTTCCTCGCCATGATCCAGAAACGCGGCGGCTGGCTCTGCGCGCTGTTCATCAGCGAGATGCTGACCGCCAATGCCATGCAAAGCTATGAGGGCGAGTTGGAGAAGGCGATCGTGCTCACCCTCTTCATCCCGCTGATCATGAGCTCCGGCGGCAACTCCGGCTCGCAGGCGACGTCGCTGGTCATCCGCGCACTGGCGCTGCGCGAGATCGGCCTTGGCGACTGGTGGCGGGTGGCGCTGCGCGAACTGCCGACCGGCCTGTTGCTCGGGGCGATCCTCGGCGTCGTCGGCGTCTGCCGCATCACGCTGTGGCAGTATTTCGGCTTCTACGACTACGGCCCGCACTGGGAACGGATTGCGGCGACGGTAGGCGCCGCGTTGGTCGGCATCGTCACCTTCGGCTCGCTCTCCGGCTCGATGCTGCCGTTCGCGCTGAAGCGCATAGGCTTCGATCCGGCCAGCGCCTCGGCGCCGTTCGTCGCGACGCTGGTCGACGTCACCGGCCTGGTGATCTACTTCTCGGTGGCGCTGGTGATCCTGCGCGGCACGCTGCTGTAGACCGCTGGCAAGGCCGTCGCCCACAGAATTGGTGGCGGCCTTGCGATATGCGCACGATCAGACGCGCTCGCCGTCCTTCACGCGGTAGGTCGGCTTGTACATGGTGACCAGCTCTTCCGCCGCCGTCGGGTGCACGGCCATGGTGCGGTCGAAATCTTCCTTGGTCAGTCCTGCTTTCAGCGGGATCCCCAGAAGCTGCGCCATCTCGCCGGCATCCGGCCCGAGGATATGGGCGCCGAGCACCTTCCGAGACGCGCCGTCTACCACCAGCTTCATCAGCATCTTCTCGTCGCGGCCGGAGAGCGTATGCCGCATCGGCCGGAAGCTGGCACGGTAGATCTCGATGTCGGCAAAGCGTTTGACCGCCTCGTCCTCCGACAGGCCGACAGTGCCGATCTCCGGCTGCGAGAACACCGCCGTCGGGATGGTGTCATGGTCGGGCGCGGTCGGGTTGCCTTTGAAGGCGGTCTCGATGAAGCACATCGCCTCGTGGATCGCCACCGGCGTCAACTGCGCGCGGTTGGTGACGTCGCCAATCGCCCAGATGTTGTCGATATTGGTGCGCGAATATTTGTCGACATTGATGGCGCCCGTCTTGCTGAGCTCGATGCCAACTCCCTCCAGGCCCATGTTCTCGGTGTTTGGGATGCGGCCGATGGCGAGCATCACCTGGTCGACGGTGAGCACCTTGCCGCCGGTGACGAGCGCGTCCAGGCGCCCATCCGGCCGCTTGCGCACCCATTCCGACACCGCATGGCACAGGATCCTGATGCCCTTCTTCTCCATCGTCTCGTGCAGCGTGCGCCTGAGGTCCATGTCGAAGCGGGAGAGGATCTCCTTGCCGCGATAGACCAGCGTAGTCTCGACGCCGAGCCCGTGGAAGATGTTGGCGAATTCGACGGCGATATAGCCGCCGCCCTCGACCATGATCGCCTTCGGCAATTGCTTGAGGTCGAAGGCTTCGTTGGAGAAGATGCAGTGCTCGTGGCCGACGAGGGCCGGATGCGGCGCCGGGCGGCCGCCGGTGGCGATCAGGATCTGGTCGGCGGTGACGGTGCGGTCGTCGCCGAGCAGATGCACCACATGTGGGTCGACCAGCATGGCGCGCGAATGGAACGTCTCGCCGCCGGCACCTTTCACATTCTTCTCGTAGATCGCTTCCAGCCGGGCGATCTCACGGTCCTTGTTGGCGACCAGCATCGGCCAGTCGAAGCTGGCCTCGGGCACCGTCCAGCCGTAACCGGCGGCATCTGCGAAATGCTCCGGAAACTGCGAGGCATAGACGTAGAGCTTCTTCGGCACGCAGCCGCGGATGACGCAGGTGCCGCCATAGCGGTATTCCTCGGCGATGCCGACGCGCTTGCCGAGTGCGGCCGCAACACGGGCCGCCCGCACCCCGCCGGAGCCGCCGCCGATGACGAAAAGATCGTAGTCGTAAGCGGTCATCACGGAACTCCTGCAGAGAAAGGCCGAGGCACAGGTAGGCTGCCGGGCGGCAAAAGAAAAGCCCGGACAAAGCCGGGCTTTCTGGTCCAGCGGCCGTCATGCCGCCTGTAAATGCAAATCAGTTCTGCGTGTTGTCGGCAGGCGCCTCGCCATCGGCCGGAGCCTCGCCATCGGCGGGGGCGGCAGGAGCGCTCGCATCGGCGGGCGCAGGCGCCGCCGGAGCGGCGGCCTTCGACGCGGCGGCAAGCGTTTCGCCGACCTGCTGGGCGAGATCGCGGGCAACGCCGTTCTGCCAGATGTCGGCTGCCTTGACGAGATCACGCGTCACCGCAGGGCCACTGTCGAGCAGCTTCTTGCCCGAATCGGAGCCGTAGAAGGTGGCGATGTCGTTGAGTTCCTTTTCGGAGAACACCTTGGCATAGGCAAGGGCAGCCTCCTTTTCGAGATCGGCGCGCCGCGCCGCCAGCGCCATCGCCTTCTCGGTAACGGTCTTGCCGATCAGTTCCTGCATGTCGGGGTTCTTCTGGATCAGCTGGTTCTCGAGCGCCGCTGCCGCCTGCGGCAGGATGTTGTCGAACGGGTCGGTGGCGTGGATCGCGGCAACCGCGGCGCGCGCGGCCTTGAGATGCGATTCGGAGACGTCCTGCGAAAACGCCGGCGAGGAGAGCGCAAGGACAGCCGAAGCCGCCAGAGCGGCCGAGAAGCGGCGAACCCGGTTATGCAACATCATGGTCGATAGAACTCCCTGGTTTTCGGGCGGCATGGACGGTTTGGATGCCGTCGCCGCCGGCGATGATGGCCGCTGAAGCCAGCCCGATGAAAAGACCGTGCTCGACAACGCCTGGAATGGCATGGAGAGCATTCGAAAGCGCTCTTGTATCCGGAATGCGGCCAAAAGATGCATCGAGGATAAAATGGCCGCCGTCTGTAACAAAAGGCTGGCTCCCCGTCATCCTCAATGTAATCGGGCCGGCAAGGCCGAGGCTCGCGGCCGCCGCAGCAACCGCAATCTCGGTCGCGCGCAGGCCGAACTTGTTGACTTCGATCGGCAGCGGAAAGCGGCCAAGCGTCTCCACCATCTTGGACTGGTCGGCAATCACGATCATGCGCGCGGAGGCAGCCGCGACGATCTTCTCGCGCAGCAGCGCGCCGCCGCCACCCTTGATCAGGGTGAGCTCCGGGTCGACTTCGTCTGCGCCGTCGACGGTAAGGTCGAGCTCCGGGGTCTCCTCGAGCGTCGAGAGCGGCACGCCGAGTTCGCGGCAGAGTGCTGCGGTGCGCTCCGAGGTCGGCACGCCGATGATCCGGAGCCCGGTGGCGACCTTCTCGGCGAGCAGCCGCACAAACTCCTCGGCCGTCGACCCCGTGCCGATGCCGAGCCGCATGCCGTCGCTGACATGCCCAAGGGCGGCCCGCGCGGCTTCGACCTTCAGTTGCCTGGCATCCATGATTGCACGTCGTCCCCGGGAAAGGCTGATTTGGGCGCTCCTAGCATTTTTGCCCGCGCGGTCAAAGGCCGCGCTTGTGCTTAAAGCCTGTGGATTGACCAAGCCGGCTTGCCTGATCGGGACGCAGGGGTTATCGCCTCTGGCGACGCAACCGCACAGGACTGCCCATGACCCGACCGATCATCGTGTTCGACCTCGACGGGACGCTGGTCGACACGGCGCCGGACCTGCTCGACAGCTTGAACCACAGCCTGGCGGCCAATGCGCTGGCGGCTGTCGACGAGGCCGGCTTCAAGCGCTTCGTCGGCCATGGCGGGCGGGTGATGATCGAGCGGGCGCATGCCGCGCAGCAGCGGGCGCTGGCGGTGGAGGAGCATGACCGGCTGCTGCAGCTGTTCCTCGACCACTACACGCTCAACATTCCCGGCAAGTCGCGCCCCTACCCCGGCGTTGTCGAGGCGCTCGACCGCTTCAAGGCCGCCGGTTATCTGCTGGCGATCTGCACCAACAAATACGAGGGCAATTCGGTGGCGCTGATCGGCGCGCTTGGCCTGGCGCGGTATTTCGCCGCGATCGCCGGCCAGGACACCTTCGCCTTCCGCAAGCCCGACCCGCGCCATCTCACCGAAACCATCAGGCTGGCCGGCGGCGACCCGCACCGCGCGGTGATGGTCGGCGATTCGCAGACCGACATCGATACCGCCAAGGCCGCCGGCATTCCGGTGGTGGCCGTCGATTTCGGCTACACCGAGCGCCATGTCAGGGAATTCGAGCCATCGGCGGTGATCTCGCATTTCGACGCGCTGACGCTCGGCCTGGCCGAGCGGCTGATCGACGCCGCGGCCTGAGCAAAAACAAGGCCGTATCCGGTCCGCCGATCCCGCAATCGCGATCCTTCGGGGACCAGCGGCACATCGCTTGACTTCGGCAGCCTGCCTCCCTTATATCGCGGCTCGCTTGGCCTTCGGGCAACGAGCGGGCGATTAGCTCAGCGGGAGAGCACACCCTTCACACGGGTGGGGTCGCAGGTTCAATCCCTGCATCGCCCACCATCCATCCTGACGAAACGGTTGGATGGCTGGCCTTCACTGAATTGCACCGGCGCTCTTGAGAAGCCCTTCACGCGACGGGCCGCCACCATGCCTGCGCGCGCCGACAATCGCGTGGCCTGCCGCGATGTGACAGCCTTCACAGACCTTCAGCGGGTTCTCGCGCAACGTAAAGCGGCTCGGCCAACATCTGTCGGCCAGCCGAGTGAAGTCTGCGCGATCTGGAAGGCAACCGGTCCAGGCAGGGATTTTCGATCGCCGGAGGTTTCACAGTTGCCGTCCGCGCGCGTCACGGCTCCTCCCGCCGCGCGCGCGGACGGCCTTCCGCGCACTGCGCATCGGGCACCAGATGGGGGCAACGCCGCGCCATCTGACCGCGCAACTGCATGGATCAACGCCGGGGGCTTTGACGCCGTCCTTTGTTGCCGTAAACTTCGGCGAGGGCGGCAATCGGGACATCAACATGGCTTTCGCCAGCGCGAACGACAGGAACGACCTGCCGCGCCTGGCGCGGATCGATCCGCGCCAGTTCGAACTTCTGTTCAGCGGCTGCAAGGTCGAGCGCTATGCCGCCGGCCAGCACCTCTTCGTCCAGGAGGATGCCGCCGACCGCATCTACGGCGTCATGAGCGGCACTGTGGAGATCTCGATCTATTCGCCCGGCGGCCAGAAGCTGGTCGCCAATATCGAATTGTCGCGCAGCCTGGTCGGCGAGATCGGCGCGCTCGACGGACGCCCGCGCACGGCAACCGCCATCTGCCTCACCGCGTGCGAGCTGGTTTCGCTAAGCCGCGCGCAACTCTTTGATCGGATTGAGAAAAATCCCCCGCTTGCGCGCGCCATGATCGATTTGCTGTGCGCCCGGCTGCGCTGGGTCAGCGGCGAGCTCGGCGATCAGGCCTTCTTCGGCATCGAGGCCAGGCTGGCCAAGCGGCTGGTGTTCCTGGGCGGCGTGATGGCCGACGGGGACGGCTGGATACCGATCTCGCAATCGGAGCTGGGGGAGTTCCTTGGCGCGACGCGCGAGTCGGTCAACAAGACGCTGAACGACTGGCGCAGCCGCCGGATCATCGACATTAAGCGCGGCGGCCTGCGCATAACCGACGCCAGGGCGCTCAGTACCATTGCCGAATCGCAGGACGACGACTGAGGGCCTCATTTCGCCATTCGGCACCCGAATCAGAGCCGCGAGATCAGATAGCGCAGCGCGGATTTGCCGGGCATGAAGAAATAGCCCCCTCCCCGCGTGGTGACGAATTGCGGTATCCCTTTCAGCACCGTTACGCCTTCCCAGGACGGGATAGTGAACCTGCCGTCGCCGCTGCGCGAGCCGATCGTCGGATCCTTTTCGCCGACCAGCCCCTGGAACGAGGTCGATGAGACCCAGGTCTGCTGCATGAATTCGTACTGGCGCTCGATGTCCGCGTTGAGGCACATGAACAGCAGGCCCTTCTCGACCTTTGCACCCTTCCGGTCCTGCTTCTGGTAGGGGCGGCCGATGCGGATGATGCGGTGGCGCTTGCCGATCTGGATCTGCGTCTCGCGGTCCTCGCCAAGCGAGTCGCGCGGATTGGAGCGGCGTATGTGTGCGCCAAGCGGGCAGCGATGTCCCTGCGGATCCTCGACGCCGAGGGTGAAATCATTGTCGACGCCGCGTCCGGGGCGGCCGTCCGGGTTGCGCACCAGCGAGCTGCCGTCCGGCCAGCGACCGAGCATCTTGGCGGCCACCCAGCGCGGCGTGATCGCCGGATTGCCGGTCTCGCCCGCCGCCTGCGCGGCGGCCGCCTTGCAGTAATCCTCGAAGCGTTCGACGTGCTGTTCGAACTGGCGCATCACGAGGAAGGAGCCGTTGCGGCCGAAATCGTGCGGCGGTGGCGGCTGTCCGGCGATCTGCCGGTTGCGGCGCACGGCCGACAGGATGCCGGAGCGGTCCTGCGCGGCCGGAACGGAGGGTGAAGCCGGATAGAAGCCGTGCTCGTCGCGATAGCCGAACAGGAACTCGCCGGGCGCGACCAGATGCATGGGTGCAGCACCCGCGTTGGCCCGCGCCGTGCCCCTGACGATCGGTTGCGAGACACCATCGACGAAGCCGAAATGCTCGACCGCGCGCTTGCCTTCCCGCTTCACCGCGAGCGGCAGTTCCGAAACCAGCACCATCCCCGCGCCCGACGTCTTTTTCTTCAGCGCGGCCAGCTCGGTTTTCAGTATCTCGGGGCTTTCCGCATAGCAGACGACGACGGCGTGCACCGGTTTCTGCAGTGAACCCCACTGCCAATTGTCGGGAACGCTGTCGCCGAGATCGTCCAGGATACGGCTGCGTTCGGGATTGCCCATGCCGTGGCGAAAGGCGACGGGGAACGTGCCGAGCGGGTCGCCGTCGACGCCGCCGCCCAGTCCGAGGCGGCGAAGGCCGTCAGGGCCGAATGCCAGCGTCATGGCGCGCTCGCGCGGCACGCCATCGCCAAAGCTCGCGCGGGCAACAACGAATTCGAGCCAGGCCTTGCGGCTTGCCCTGGACAGGGTCTCCGGTATGGCGATCGCCAGCATATGCGCATGCGCCAGCGCTCCGAACGGACCGAAGAAGATGGACTGGATCTCGCCGGTTTCGAGCTGCTGCTCGAGCGGCGGCGGGAAGGCCGAACTGATATTGGCCAGCAGCGAGGTGGTTTTCTGAACGGCGGTTCTTTCGGTCGCCAGCCGCGGCAGCGAACCGAACAGGCTCAGCCAGTCGCGCGCCTCGTTGTCGCTAGCCGAAGCAATGCCGCGCCTGATCCGGGAATTGATCCGGATGGCCGCGGTATTGAGCTCGCGGTAGGCCGAATACCAGAACAAGGTCGGCACCTGCTGCCGCCGTGCCCAGCGCTTGAAGCGGTCGCCGTCGCGCGCGCCATCGAGGAAGAGCCAGCGCGTGCGCGGATAGCCCTCGGTGTTGCTCCACACACCGGTGAGCCCGGAAGCGGCCTTGGCGATGAAATCCTCCAGGTAGCTTTCCCAGCTGCCGCCATAGTTGGAGAAGAACATCAACCTGTTGGTGCCTGGCAAAAGCACCCAGCGGGCGAAATGGATGGTGTTGATGGTGCCGAGGAAGCCTGGCCGGTACACTTTCCGGGCCGTGATCGAGATCAGGTAGAAAGACAGCCTGAGCGCCAGCCGCCGCAGGAGTCCGGCCTTCATAGTCGAGATCGCCGTCATATGGTTTTGCGCGGCGCGATCCTCATGCACGATGATCTTGTCCAGCGCCTGCAGGTCGACCGGCGTGTTATGCGGACGGTCGATGTCTTCGAGGCGCCGCAAGGCGATGAAGCAGACGCCAAGCGCCACCGCGATCATCGCGATGAGCCCGAGCACGGCCAGCAGAAGCGCTGTGCCGGCAATGGCGACGGTGGCGAAGCTGAGACCGCTCGGATCGCCGAACACCAGCTTGTAGGTCAGCTTCCAGGAGACGAGCACCACGACCGCGACGGCCACCAGCATGGGCGGCGCCAGCAGCGTGGTGGTGATGGCCCGCCACCATTTTCCGGGCGGGCTTTCGAGCAGGCTTTCGGCCGGCTGGAAAGCCCAGTCGAACCTGCCCAGCGAGCGCACATGCCGGCGCGCCTCGGCAAGCACGGCGGCGGCGTCGCCATTGCCGGCGCGCGGCCGCTCGGCGATGTCGCGCACGATGCCGGCAAGCTCGGCCTCGGCCAGGATGCGGCGGACCGAATGACCCGGCGTGCCGGAAAACACCAGTCCCGCATTGCTGCCGAAGGATGGCGATATCTCGATATTGTGCTTGCGCAGGAAGTCGCTCAGCGCGCCGCCATCTGACAGGCCGCAGACGTCCTTGAAGATCGGCCGCAGCCGGTGGCCGATGGCCTGGGAGACGGCATCGATGACCTCGCTCGCGCTGCCGTCGCCGGAGATTTCGAGAACCAGCGCGCCTTTCTCGACACCGGAAGCGTCATCGATTTCGCCGGTGCCGGCCACGGCGAGGCTGGTGAAGTGAATGCTGCCGGCGGTGTCGAGCGCGGCGCTCATCTCCTCGATGGCCGGATTGCCGAGCATGGCGACCTTGTCGCGGATGGCGTCCAGCGGCACGGGC
>NZ_RZOS01001459.1:0-430 GCF_004022605.1 Mesorhizobium sp. M4B.F.Ca.ET.089.01.1.1 | reverse complement strand
CTTGCCATGCGCCGTTTCAACGCTGCCGAGCGCGGTGTCGATGGCAGTGTCGGCGACAGCGGCAGAGCTCGGATCGAAGAAGGCCGTGGCGAGCAGGCCGCCGACGATGCCGCCCGTGCCGGCGACGTCGAGGACCTGCGTGTCGGCAGCCTTGACGTCGATGGTGTCGATGGTGACGGTCGCGCCGGTGCGGTTGTAGGAAGCGACGATCTTAAGGTCGGACGCGGCGAGGCCGTCGTTCTGCAGCAGGTTCGAGCCGGCGAAGTTGGCGTTGGTGACCGACGACTTGATCTGCGCCTGGATGGCGTTGATTTCGGTCGCGATCTTCTGCTGGTCTTCCTGGCTGGCGCCGCGGGCGGTGACCAGCTTGGACTTGATCAGGTCGACCTGGTCCTTGACGTCGTTGATGGCGGTGTAGGCGGTGTCGACC
>NZ_RZOS01001458.1:0-431 GCF_004022605.1 Mesorhizobium sp. M4B.F.Ca.ET.089.01.1.1 | reverse complement strand
CCGTCGAAGCGCCGCCCGAACAGCCCGCGACGCCCGAGCCGACAGCGCAAAAGGCAACAAGCGAAAGCTGATCTTACGCGCCTACATCATTTTTGCGCGCGCGCTTCAACGCGGGCCTTGCATCGTCGCCGTTGGCGGGTAAGGTCCCCGCGATTTTCGAGGAAAGGGACCAGCATGGCCGGCTTCAAGACACTGGACGACATCGGCAACATCTCCGGCAAGCGCGTGCTGGTGCGCGTCGACCTCAATGTTCCCGTCGCCGACGGCAAGGTCACCGACGTCACCCGCATCGAGCGCATCGCGCCGACCATCGCCGAACTGTCCGGCAAGGGCGCCAAGGTCATCCTGCTTGCCCATTTCGGCCGTCCCAAGGACGGACCCACGCCCGAATTCTCGCTGGAGCCGATCGCCGGCGCCACGGCGCACGTGCT
>NZ_RZOS01001457.1:0-432 GCF_004022605.1 Mesorhizobium sp. M4B.F.Ca.ET.089.01.1.1 | reverse complement strand
CGATATCGAGATCAAGTGCAAGCGTGCCGTATCGCGCGACGAGTGCATGCAGGACAATCTGGTTGCGCTTCGACATGGGTTCCACCGTCATAAGTGGTTGACATTACCAGCAAGCAAGCCATACGCGTTGTTGAGGCGGAATTGCGCGGTAGTGCGAATTCTTGCGCGATATGCAGCACTTATCGCGTTATATCGCGTCGAAAATCTCCTGGAATCTGGACGCGTGTTGCGCCTGGCTGGAGCCAGTCTCGGCATATTTCGCCCATCGGCGGCTGGAAGCGGTCAACCCCTACTGTCGCAACTCTTCTCTGATAGCGCGTCACATTGCTTCGAATAAACCTACCCTGCGAACTTGTCGCAGGGCCTTCCATGGCTGCTTACTAAGAGCATGAACGAGGAGCATATCTCGCAACCGCCTCGTCAGCCAAAGAT
>NZ_RZOS01001456.1:0-432 GCF_004022605.1 Mesorhizobium sp. M4B.F.Ca.ET.089.01.1.1 | reverse complement strand
CCTGTGGGCTTGGCGAAAAAGCCTCATTGAATATGGCAACCTGGTTTGGATGAATCGCCAAAGCTCCGGCAAAGCCAAGCCGCCGCGCATGCGCTGCGGCTTCACGAAGTTTATAGGTGTCCGAGAACTCGCCAATGCTTCCAACAAAGCCCAAAGGGAGCAATCCGGCCGCACGGGCAGCGAACAGCACGGCAAGGCTCGGGGCCAGGAGCAGATCAAATTCCGGGCCGCCGCCAACAGCGGCACTGAAGTCTTCAGGACCAAGCGCCATTGCGACCATCCTTGGATGCGCCGACGCAATGGCCGCGAGTCTTTGCAAGGCGCCTGGGGTCTCGATCTGGGCAAGGAACCGGATGCCTCCCGGCGGAAGATTTCTTTCCCGTTCAAGTTCCGAAACCGCATTCGCGATCTCTGTTACCCACTCTGCGGAAT
>NZ_RZOS01001455.1:0-432 GCF_004022605.1 Mesorhizobium sp. M4B.F.Ca.ET.089.01.1.1 | reverse complement strand
TACATATCTTGCCCAGACTCATGCGCAGTTGCCTCCCAATGCTTCTGACGCCGAGATTATTCGCCAGGCACGCAGTGACGCATTCGACTTCGTTGTCCAACTCGCTGAGAAGGGCCCGGCATATGAGAGTTTGTTGCGGGCCGTCGCCTTGGCAACGACAAATTCCACCGGTGCCTCTGATACGGAACTTTCGTTCATCATCAATGGCGGCGATGAGGAGCCCGGGCTGGTGCCAGAATTGGGAGTCTGGAGTTTTTCTGGAGATACGCCTCCGCTTCCCCAATATGGCGTGGAGCCTTCATTTACAGAAGATCAGATGGCAGCACTCAATGCCTTGCAGCGTCGGCGTGTCGTAGATGAGGTCGGCGATTTAACCTTGTTTTCTCATCCCTACCTTCGCGCTGGCGCGCAGGCGCTCCTCAGAGGGGACAC
>NZ_RZOS01001454.1:0-432 GCF_004022605.1 Mesorhizobium sp. M4B.F.Ca.ET.089.01.1.1 | reverse complement strand
AAGCCCACCCGACGTCGTCCTTTCTGGAAAGTCTCAAAAACAGATCGAACCAGAATCGATATTCGGCATCTTCACGATTGCCAGACACTTCCAAGGGACACTAGGCGACCGACGTGGTAGCGTCCTTGCCGTGCCTTCGATCTCGGCTTCCATCGCCTCGTCGTCGGATAGGAGTGCCCAATCTTTAACAATGTCATACTGGCTTCGCACATCGATGCCCTCCGTCTTGCCGAGAAGCAGCCTTAGGTACCCCGACGCCTCCCGACCTTCAACACAATGACAATGGCCATCACCAGCCCCGACGCGGCCAAGACGCCGTAAAACCCTTCGGCCGTTATTGCAAAGCCCCAGAAGTCGATTGTGATCTTGTCCATTGGTTCGGTTGCCTTCACCAGATTCCAGGTTCAAACGACAGACTGAACCGTCTGCGCT
>NZ_RZOS01001453.1:0-433 GCF_004022605.1 Mesorhizobium sp. M4B.F.Ca.ET.089.01.1.1 | reverse complement strand
TGCGCACCTCGTCCTCGCAGGCCGAAGGCGCCGAGCGCGAGTTTCAGGTGGCGACGCTCGAGTTCATCGGCGAAGACGGCCAGCTGACCGGGGTCAAATGCTGCGAGGTCGACGAAAAGCGCAAGCCGATCGCCGGCAGCGAATTCGTCATTCGTGCCGATCTCGCGTTCATCGCCATCGGCTTTGCCGGGCCAGCCGCTCGCGGGCCGGTGTCGGAACTGGCCGGCCAGATGAAGATCGCCATTGACAGCCGCCGCTCGAAGAATGTCGAGGCCAATGACCGGGACTACAGGACCAGCGTCGAAAAGCTCTATGCGGCGGGCGACGTGCGGCGCGGCCAGTCGCTGGTCGTCTGGGCGATCCGCGAGGGCCGCCAGGCGGCGCGCGCCATCGATGAGGCGCTGATGGGATCGAGCGTGCTGCCGCGCTGAGT
>NZ_RZOS01001452.1:0-433 GCF_004022605.1 Mesorhizobium sp. M4B.F.Ca.ET.089.01.1.1 | reverse complement strand
CCGCAAGGGTGCGGAGGGCCTCGCGGCGCTTGTGCGCGAGACGATGGGCGCCGATCCGTTCAGCGGCGCGGTCTATGTCTTCCGGGCGAAGCGGACGGATCGGATCAAGCTGATCTTCTGGGATGGCACCGGCGTCTGCCTTTACGCCAAACGTCTGGAGGACGGCGAGTTCCGCTGGCCGAAAGTGCATGACGGCATGATGCGGCTGACGGCCGCGCAGTTGTCGGCGCTGCTCGAAGGTCTCGACTGGCGGCGGGTCCACGAGGCGCGCAGGACCCGCGTTCCGGTTCAGGCGGGCTGACCCGCGACGAAGTGAATCAGCCTGGATTCCGCTGTCGCGGGATGTCGGCGAATATGGTCTGATCCGGTCATGGCGATGGCGGCTGACCAGCTTCCCGACGATCCGGACGCGCTGAAGGCGATGGTCCTGGCG
>NZ_RZOS01001451.1:0-434 GCF_004022605.1 Mesorhizobium sp. M4B.F.Ca.ET.089.01.1.1 | reverse complement strand
GTATAGGCTGATTTTTGACGAACAATATCATCCGCGTTCTGGTACCAGTCGCCCCACGTCGGCTCGGCCACGCTGCCATCCCAATGGTTGTTAAAGATACCGATCTGGTCGCTGTCCATCGGGCCATCTTTACTGAACGTGGCGTTGTGCTGGCGGCTGTAACTTGCGCCCGCCATCAGCTGATGCTGTCGGCCCAACAGATCAAAAGGACCGCTGACGTAAGAATCGAACGAATCCAGGGTCCGTTTACCCCGATCTTTACTCCCCCATCCGCTCGCGCCCTCGCCCGTGCTGGCGTCTGGATTGCCCATCACATACAGCAATGTGTCGTTAAAGGTTTGCTCGCCATGCGTGCCGTTGAAGCGAAACGCCCAACCGTTGTCCCAGCGGTGAGTGAGATTGGCGAAGACTTTTCTGGACTCAATGTTATAGCC
>NZ_RZOS01001450.1:0-434 GCF_004022605.1 Mesorhizobium sp. M4B.F.Ca.ET.089.01.1.1 | reverse complement strand
GTGAAGAAGGGCGGCAGCGCGCACAAGAACACTGTCGTCACGCTGGTCGAGCGTGGCGGCAAGGCACGTTCCTTCCACGTGGATACTGCCCGCATGGGTAACGTCATGCCTATCGTCCGCGCCAACATCGCCCGCGAAAGCGCATTGATGACCGATGAGAGCGGTATCTATCGCCGCGCCAGCCAGGATTTCGCCTCGCACGAATTCGTCACGCACTCCAAGGACGAATACGTTCGCGGCAACGTCCACACCAACACGATTGAAGGCTATTTCTCGATCTTCAAGCGCGGCATGAAGGGCGTCTATCAGCATTGCGCCGAACACCATCTGCACCGCTATCTGGCGGAGTTCGATTTCCGCTACAGCAACCGCGTTGCCATGGGCATTGACGACAACGTTCGTTCGCTCATTGCCTTGAAAGGTGCCAAGGGCAA